>DASSQB010000469.1:0-3733 GCA_035702725.1 Terriglobales bacterium
AAACTGGTGCCGTTTTAGAGCCCGGAATCGCGTTTCGGCAACAGCAGGAAAAGCAAACAAATTCAACGACTTGCCCACAAACGGGCGTGCTCAAATGGCGGCGTCCTTCCGTGTTACTTTCGTGTTCCCCTTTTCGTTGACTTGGGCGCTATGACACAGTAACGTTTTCGTCGTAACTCCCCACAAAGAGGAAAACTTAGCAGTGAGAATCCTGCTTGCCGACGACAGTGTGACCGCCCAGAACATGGGCAAGAAGATCCTCAGCGAGGCTGGGCACGAGGTGGTCTGCGTCAGCAATGGGGCGGCTGCACTGAAAAAAGTGAGCGAGCAGGAACCCGACCTGGTGATCCTGGATATCTACATGCCGGGCTATAGCGGCCTGGAAGTGTGCCAGCGCCTAAAGGAAGCAACGGCGACGGCGAACCTGCCGGTGGTGCTAACCGTTGGCAAGCTGGAACCATTTCGCAAGGAAGACGCCCAGCGGGTGCGGGCTGAAGCGCTGATCATTAAGCCTTTCGAAGCCAGCGAACTGGCAGCGGCGGTGGCGCGCTTCGGCGAAGTGGTGGCGGCCAATGCTCCCAAACCCAAAGGCCGGGGAAAGTTGGGGCCGCAGTCGAAGCAGAAGCCACAGTGGGACGAGCCTTCCGAGGATGAGTTCGTCATCACAACTCAGAAACTGGAGGAGGAAGGCTACAAGCCCGGTTCTCCGAAGACGGCCGCAGATGTGGCAGCGGAAAAGATGGAACCGGCGGCCGAGCCGCAGCCGACCAGCGCCGCCAGTGAGTTCGAGGTTGCGCCTGCTCCCGAACCTTCAGATTTTTCTGGCGCGACGCAAACCACAGCCGAACCGAGCGAAGAGTTCGGCGGCGTAACCGGCGCCCGTATAACCGAGACGCCCGGGCCGGAAAGCGCGCCGGCCGAGTTCAACGTGCAGGCAGAGCCCGCAATTGCGGCCCAAGAGCAGGCGGCAATTCCGCCCCTGGCCGCCGCGGCAGCGGCTGGAGCCGAGTTTGGCGGATCGATAGAGAAGGCTGAATTTTCAGTGGGTGGCTCGGCCGCACAGGATTTCGAAGTGGCCGCGCCCTCCGGGAGCAACCTACCGGGGCCGGTCTCCTTCACTCCCCAGATTGCCGCCGATACGCCCAGCTTGCCGGCCGTTCCCGAAATGTCTGCCACCGCTGCGCCTGAATTTTCAGCGGCAGCGGATCCTTACGCCGCACCCGGTGTTGATCCCGCGTTCAACCCTGACCGCACGCAGTGGGCAACCGACTTTCCCACTCGCTTCGGAATTGCGGAACCGGAAGAGACGTCCGCCGAAACCGAGGTCTCCTCTAAAGAAGAGCCGGAACCGGAAGCTGCCTCCACAGCGCCCGATGAAATTGCCGCCATCTTGAGTAACCTCCCCGGCGGCTCTGCCCCCCTGGAACCGCCCCGCCAGTCCGATCAAGGCATGCAATTCGGGCAACGGCCCTGGCCGGTTGAGCCTTCCGGCCCGGAGAAAGAAGCCTGGAAAGCGGAAGAAGTACCGGTAGAAGATCGGGATAGTTCCATCTCGCTGGCGGAAGAAATGGAGAAAGCCTCTGTCGCGCGGGATGTGGAGAGTGGCGCTCAGCCCGGATTTGCCGAGGCGGAGGCGCCGGCGCAGACGGAAGATGCAGGTTCGGCAGGCATGGTCGAAAGCCGCGAGGAAGAACGCCCACTGACTTCGGCTGCCGCCGTGGAATTCACTCCACCGAACCAGCCCGAAGAAAATGTTGCGGAGGGCGCCGCATCAGCCGGGGAAGCGTCCGATAGCGCGCCATCGGTTCCTGAAGTCAAGCCAGGGCAGTCCGCCCCCGACCAGGTTGCGGGCGTGATGCAATCGGCGGCCATGGCCATTGCGACTCGGGCCACAATCTCCGCCGTGGCTTCTCAGTTGCACCAGCAGCCTGCAGAGAACGCGAGCGCTGGGACCTCGGCCATTGAGGAACTGGTAGGCCAGGTGCTGGAACGGCTCAAGCCCAAGCTCATTGCAGAAATCAAGCGCGAACTCAAGACCGAAGAAAAGTAGTTCCGGCTGCAACCATCCGCCAACCTAAGGTCAATCGTTCACCGTAACCGCCTTCGAGGCCTGCGGGGCACGCAGTTGCGCTCTCATTTCTTTCCGAGCATCCTGCCGCATCAAAATGACGCCCAGCATGGGAAGGTAAATCCACAACACCGCCCAGGTTCCAACTTCCGTCCAGGAACGAGGCATGAAGTACCAACGCGTGATGCCGGCGCCCCAACTCAGTACGACTGTGGCAAGGATCTCTTGCCGGGTTTTTGGAATCAGCCACAAGATGAAGCTGTCGTAAAACCAATGCTGCGGGGTTGCGCAACTCAGAAGGAGCAGATGGCTATCCGGGTCGCGTCTGCGCCAGACCGCCAGAATCAGGCTCCAACCGACAGGCGCGAACAGCGGTACGTAATAGGGATAATTGCCCACAGAGGAGAGCCAGCGCAGCGGCCAGTTGGGCATGATAAGGAAAGTGAGCACCAGGAAGATCAAGCTCGCAATCACACCCCTCCTTGTGGGATAGGTCAGGAAAATAGACGCGCCGAGCTGGGGCTTAGCTAGAGTGAGTGGCAGCAGGGACGGCAACAGAGCACCGGCCATTAACAGTGGCGCCCATTGCACGGTTATCATTGCGGCCCAGTAGGGGTACGCCAGAAATATCAGCAGCCTTGCATAGCCGTCGCGCAGGAGTCCAAAGGCCAGCAGTCCCGAACTGATGCCAAAGAACAGTCCTCCAGCCACTTCTGGCTTCACCGCAAGGAAAGGCAACCCGACAATCACTCCAGGCAGTGGGTAATTCTGAAACGAGGCCGAATAAGGGTCCTTTCCGGATAGCAGATTATGTGCGCCGCGCAGCGCATAGTTGAAATCGGCAGCTCCTAACCCCAGATGGAGCATGATAGCGCGGCAAAGTAAACCAGTGGCGATGCCAATGGCCAGGGAGATGACGAGACGGCGCCAGACTGCCGGCCCGTTTCTACGGACGGGGGACACGGAGAGCAGACTCCCAAAGAACTGCACGTCCGTCAAGTGATTCAGAAATAATTGGAGCCATGAACGATCAGAGCTGCAGAACGCAAGCCGGCCGCCGGACAAGCGACCTGAAACTTAGCATTCCACAGACGGCGAGAGCCGGTCACCGCGCGCTACCTTCATGGCTTGAGATGCTTGCCAACCCGACAGCTTCAGAGCGCGGCACGAACCGATTGAGGCAGATGAAAGCGCTCAACAGAAAGGGCGCCAGCAAAAGTGGAAAGAAGAACAGCAGAATCTCCGGAGACGCGGCGAACAGCGTGGCCTCGCGTTCAATCGGATGGCGGAAAACCACGGCGCCAACAACCACGATGAGCGCCAACAGCCATTGCCAGAGGAGCGCATTCACCGCAAGCCACCAACTGAACCGGCCCAGAACGCTCGCGGTTTTCAGCTCCACGCCAAAAGAAAACAGCCAGAGACAGGCGGGAATAAGCAGCGCCAGGTTGTACTTGGCGCTTCCGGCATTGGGCGCCACCAGGGTGGAAACGAACAAGGCGGTCACAATCAGAAAATTGAAGTGCTGCGAACCGGGGCCATGCCGCCGAAAGCGCCAGAAGAGGGCAACAGCAGCCACGACGACGGCGATGCCTACCGCCACACCCGCCGCTGGCCCCAAAACACTATCCAGGAGCGAGGGCCGCACGTAGGCGAGATAGCTTT
>DASSQB010000470.1:0-4821 GCA_035702725.1 Terriglobales bacterium
GTGCAAAAGAATCGGCCGGCAGAGTTTGCGCGAAGGCGGGGCGAAACTCCATGCCGGGAAACAAGCTGCTGTGCAGGTTCTCAAAGAGAGCGGTGCCGCCGGCGGCCAGCATGACGGGCGAGCCGAAGAACATGGAGGCGACCGAAGCCGCCAGTCCGGTGGAGCCCTGGGCCAGGCTGGGAGGCGTGCCGGATTCGCTTTTGAAGGCGGGCACGGCCGCCTGCAGAAGCTGGCCGGCAGCCTGGTCAGGAGGAGCGCCCGATTCCAGGCGAGGTACGGCGACGCCATATTGCGAAGAGAAGCCGTGCAGCGCGGATTGCAGGTCGGTGCTGCCAGGAGGAGATTGCTCGTAATCCGACAGAGTCTTCACCAGTGCTTCTACGGTGGTGGTGCGCTGGGCGTATTCGGCGAGCTGGGAGATGATTTCCGGATTCTCCTTGACCAGCGAGTTCACCCGCTTGGCGTCAATGCCGCGCTCGCCGAAGACCAATCCAACCACCGCGGCGCGAATAGGCACTGGCCAATCGGCGGCGGCGCTGGCCGGCTTCGGCGCCAGCACCTCGATCTGATCAGAACCGTAGGCCGACGTCGGCGCCAGCACCACCGCGACTTTCGCTTTGTCCTTATATTTCGCGGGCAGACGGACGGGCTCGTAGTGCAGTTTTTCGCCGGGTTGGATGAGATTGATGACGCTCACGGGAAGCGGCGCACCGCTGCCCATCGGGCCCACCTGCAGCTTGAAGGAGGTGATCGCAACCGCACCGGGACACTGCGCCTGCGAACTCACCACCGCGAGAGAGCACACAGGAGCGCAAAGCAACAGCGCGAGAAGCACCACTGCAGAAAACAACGACCCTTTGCGAGGTTCGGCCCAGGGTTTTTGGGAAATCACTTCCAAATCTTAGGGGAGCAGCCAAGGATCGGCAACACTGAATCTGCTAAACCTCACGTTACGACAGGAATAAGAGAAACACCCGAGGACTCGCGGAGGGGAGTCAGGGACTGCAAGGAGAAAACCGCGCGATGTATTTCCCGGCGTCAAATTTGCGCGAGATGCCGGCCTGGGACATATAGCGGATGTTGCCGAAAATGGGGCGGTTGAACCAGGGGCGGTCGTGCTTGCCCACCAGCGCCCAGGCGATGCCGGCGTAACCGTTGGGATCGCGGCCGTCGAGTTCGTAGCGATCGTTCAGGGTGACGGCTCGCCGGTAGGCGACTTGCGGCGACGGGCTCCACTCCAGAATTTTTTTGGCCCAGTACATGCGCAGGTAGTTGTGCATCCAGCCGATGGTGACCATCTGGATCTGGGCGGCGTTCCACAAGACATCGTGAGTGGCGGCGTTTTCCAGTTGCTGCTCGGTGTAAATGACGGGGCGGGGGTCGGAGGCATGTTCCGCGAGAGTGCGATCGGCCCAGGGTTCCAGACATTCCATGGAGTCATAAGCGGGGTTGAAGCGCACGAAGTTGACAGCCAGCTCGCGGCGGACGATGAGCTGTTCCATAAACGCAAGTTTCGCCGCCTGAGGCGCTTTCGCCCGCTGAATGGCCAAAGCGACGGTGTGCGGGCCCAGGTGTCCGAAGTGGAGGTAAGGAGAGAGGCGGCTGGTGGCGTCTACTTCAGGATGATTGCGGAGTTCGGGATAGCGGGCCAGATGATGGTCAAGGAAATGGCGGAGCGCACGGAGGGCGGCGCGAGTGCCGCCGTGCCAGGAGGAGACCGGGCCCACGGAGCGGTCAATTTTCCAGCCGGCAGTGATGTCGTCGCTTGCATTCGCGGAGTGCAATTCTCGCGAAGGCTTCCAGGCCACCCGGGCGCGAGGGTTTTGCGTGGGCTTGAGAAAGTCCGGTAAAGCAGCGAGCAGGCGCGGGCGAATGGTGCGGGCGGCATAGTGTTCTTTGCCCAGCAGGCGGCTGGGAACGACGACGTCGGCGTCTACTGTCCAGAACGGGATACGCAGCTCGCGCGCTACCTTCTGCCGCCATTGTTCGGGCTCGCGCAGGGGATTCTCATCACCCACGAGCAGGGCGGGGCGGGCTTCGCCGCAAAATTTGAGCAGGTGGTGGTCGGGATAGGGGCGCAGGACGAATCCGATGTGACGCCGCTCGAGGTCGCGGGCGATGTCGGCGATGCCCTCCTGCAGGAATTGAAAGTGGCGCAGGTTGGCGTGGGGATAGAACGGCACAGGGGCGAAGAAGACTACCACGGGCTTGCCGAGGGCGTTGGCGGCGAGTACAGCGGCATCGAGGGCGGGGTTGTCGCGGCCGCGCTGCGCGCGCTGCATCCAGTAGACGACGCAGCGACCCTGGCTGTCGGGAGGTCCCGGGCGGCGGACGTGAATACGCGGATTGGAGGCAAGTTGTTCGACGGCGCCGAGGGACATGGGAAGTCACATTAGAACACGGAGGTTCGTCGCCTCCGGCTGGTTCGCATTCGCAATCGGTGTGGATGAGGTGCGCGCCTGCCTAGGAGGCGATTTCGCACACTACCTTGATCTGGCCTGGGGCGGACATTTCCGCGAACAGGTCTTTGTAATTCTGCAGGCCGTGAACGCGGCTGGTGATCAGGCGTGAGAGCCAGCCGGGGAACTCTACCGAAGCCAGTGCCATATCTTCAACGCCCATCTCGAAGAAGGTGCGGTTGGCGTTGACCGTGCCCACCATGACCTTGTTGCCCAGCACAAATCCAAGATTGATCTGGTCGGAGGGCACGGTGATGGTGCGGTTGCCACCGGTCACGCTGACCAGCACCAGCACGCCGTTCTTGCCCAGCACTTGCATGCACTCAAAAACGATAGGGGAGTAGCCGGTGCATTCCAGAATGATGTCGAAGGGACCGCGCTGGCGGGCGGCCTCGGCAATGGAAAGTTTGTCGGTGGATTCGTAGAAAGCGCCGACCTGCCCGACGAGGTCGGAGTTGAGGTAAGGCTTGTGGTCCTTGCCCAGCACGGTGACGTCAATGCCGCGCATTGTGAGGGCGAAGGTGGCCAGCAGGCCGATGGAGCCGGCGCCCATCACCAACGCCCGGCGGGGCTGCCATACCTTCAGACGACGCTGGATCTCGAAAGCCTGGGCAATCCCCTTTTCGACGATGGACGTGGGCTCGAGCAGCACGGCCACATCCTTCAGGCCGGGAGGGATGCGCACGATGTACTCGGGCTGGTCCACGTAGTACTCGGTGAGGAAGCCGTGCAGCAGGTTGATGCCGCGCTCGTAGTAGGTGTCGTCGGTGGTGAAGTCGTACTCGCCAACGCGGTCGTAGATGCTGGAGCCGGGGCGCCGCACAGTGGCGACTACATAGTCGCCGGGCTCGAGTTCGTGCACGCTGGGGCCGACGGCTTCCACCTGGCCAAAGCTCTCGTGGCCTTCGATGAGGTAGTCAAAAGCGGGAGGCGGGGCGCCGTAAAGGCCCTCCTGCAGTTCGTGGTCGGTGCCATCGACGCCCACGCGGATGATTTTGACCAGCACGCCGCGGCCATTGCCAACCGATTCAAGTGTGGGTTTGGGCACGTCGCGCAGTTGGGTGCTGTGGGGGGTACGGGGGATGATGGTAATCGCGTGCATGGGGCGGCTCTCGGCTTTCAGTCGTCGGCTCTCGGTCGTTAAGAGCCGAGAGCCGGAGGGTCAGACAAGGAAACGCGAGGTCCCTCGACTCGCCGGCGCCGCGCAAAGCTCGGCGCCGGCTCTCTCGGGATGACACACACTACAGTTTAGCGGTGGGCCAGCGCGGGTTCGTGCACGCCGGCTTCGCTGTGCTCGAAGCGCTGGTTGATTTCCGCCCAGTTGAGCACGTTCCACCAGGCGGTCAGGTACTCGCCGCGGCGATTGTTGTACTTGAGGTAGTAGGCGTGCTCCCACACGTCGTTGCCCATGATGGGGAAATTGCCGTCGGAGAGCGGGTTGTTCTGGTTGGGGGTGGTGACAATCTGCAGCTTGCCGCCCTGGGCGCGCACCAGCCACACCCAGCCGCTGCCGAACAGCTTGGTGCCGGCATCGTTAAACTGCTTCTGGAAGTCGGCGAAGTTGCCGAAAGTCTTGTTGATGGCTTCGGCGAGCTTCCCGGCAGGTTCGCCGCCGCCCTGGGGCTTCATGATGCGCCAGAACATGCTGTGGTTGACGTGGCCACCGCCATTGTTGCGAACGGCGGTGCGGATATCCTCGGGAATGCTGTTTATGTTCCGCAACAGCTCGTCGGCCGGCTTCTTCTGCAGGTCGGGATGTTTTTCGAGGGCAGCGTTCAGGTTCTTGACATAGGCCGCATGATGGCCGTCGTGGTGCAGGTGCATGGTCTGCGAGTCAATATGCGGCTCCAGGGCTGAGTAGTCATACGGCAAAGGGGGCAGTTCGTGAGCCATATCTTCCTCCAGTGAGTTCAGATGATCGAAGACAATTCTTGATTCTAACAAAGATGAGAGTTCCCCACTGCCCAGTGAGCCTCTCTGCGACCTCTGGGTTGAGGCCTTTACTTTTTCTTGCCCAGAAAGCGGACGCGGGCCACGAAGGTGCGGCGATCGAAGTTGCTGAAAGTTAGGAAATTGGGCGAGCTGATGTTGTTGTTGACGGCGCTGGGATTGCGGCTGCTGGTGATGTTATCGAAGCCGCCGCGCAGGGCGAAATTGTAATCGCGCAGGGTAAGGCGCTTTTCGATGTAGGGGCTAAGGGAGAAGAAACGCGGATAACGCACGTTGTTAAGCGGCTGCAGAAACTGCTGTTCCTGGTTGACGATGGAAAAGGGATAGCCGGTGCGCCAGTCGAGGGAGTAGGCAAAATCGAGCTTATGGATCAACGGCAAGCTGGGCAAAGGAGCCATGCCCCAGGCCAGGA
>DASSQB010000471.1:0-10476 GCA_035702725.1 Terriglobales bacterium
CCCAGCGGTCCGCAGCGGGGACAGTACTATCACCGCCGCATCCTGGAAGCGGTGGAAATGCGGAATCCAGAACAGGCGCGCTCGGAAATGCGCGCCCACTTGCAGCAAGTGCGTGAGGACTCGCGCCTGCCTTCGGACGGCGACGAAAGGGTGCTTTCCCGGCCCGCTTCCTGACTCGGAGACACGGATAGATGGCGAACCTGGGATTTGTCGGTCTGGGAGTGATGGGCGGCAACATGGTGGAGCGGTTGCTGAGCAAGGGTCACACCGTGACCGGCTATAACCGCACCCGCGGAAAGGCAGAAAGGCTCGTCAAGCAGGGCATGCGCTGGGCAGATTCCCCACGCGCGGTGGCGGAAGCGGCCGACTTTACTCTTTCCATGGTCACCAACTCGGCGGCTTTGCAGGCCGTGGCCGAAGGCCCCGATGGAATTCTGGCCGGCTTGAGCCGGGGCAAGGTGCTGGTGGAGATGAGCACGGTGAGCCCCGAGGTCAGCCGGGCGCTGGCCTGCAAGGTGCGCGAAAAAGGCGCCGACATGGTGGATTCGCCGGTTTCAGGCAGCGTGCTCACTTTGCAGCAGGGCAAGCTTTCGGTGATGGTGGGCGGGCGGAAGGAGACCTTCGAGCGCATCAAGCCGGTGCTGCTGGATTTGGGGCCGAAAGTTACCCACGTAGGCGATAACGGTCTGGCGCTCTCCATGAAGATCGCTACCAATCTCAGCCTGGCGGTGCAGATGATGTGTTTCTCCGAAGGCATCCTGCTGGCCGAGAAGAGCGGCGTCGCGCGGGAAACGGCGGTGGATGTGCTCATCCACAGCGCAGTGGCCTCGCCCATGGTCCAATACCGCGGGCCGTTTGTGCTCAAGATGCCCGATGAGGCGTGGTTCGACGTGAACATGATGCAGAAAGACATGCTGCTGGCCCTCGACATGGGGCGAAAGCTCGACGTCCCCCTGCCCACCACCGCGGTGGCCAACGAGTTTTTAACCGCTGCCCGCGCCATGGGCTTGGCCAAGCAGGATTTTGCCTGCGTGTTCAAAGTGTTGGCGGAAATGTCAGGAGTAGAAGGATGACCACAGTGGCTCAGCAGCCCCAAGCCGCCGCCGGCATCGGCGCGGAAGCCTGGCTGCGCATGTACCGGCAGATGGTAAGCATCCGCCTGTTTGAAGAGCAGGTGAACGACCTTTACACCCGCGCCCTCATGCCAGGCCTGGCCCACCTCTACGTGGGCGAAGAAGCGGTAGCAGTCGGCGTTTGCCAGGCGCTGCGCCCGGACGACTACATCACCAGCACGCATCGCGGGCACGGGCACTGCCTGGCCAAGGGCGCCGCTCCCGACCGCATGTTCGCCGAACTTCTAGGCAAGGAAGCGGGCTATTGCCGCGGCAAAGGCGGTTCCATGCACATTGCCGATCCCGCCACCGGCAACCTGGGCGCAAACGCCATTGTCGCGGGCAGTGTGGGCATTGCCACCGGGGCGGCGTTTTCCGCCAAGCGCCTGGGCAATGGCCGCGTGGCTGTCTGCTTCTTCGGCGAAGGCGCGCTGGGGCAAGGCTCGCTTTACGAAGTGATGAACCTGGCGCAGCTGTGGAAACTGCCCGTTATTTACGTCTGCGAAAACAACCTGTACAACGAGTACACCCATTTTTCCGAGACCACGGCGGGCGAAATACTGGCCCGCGCCACTGCCTTCGGCATACGCGCCGAGAGCCTGGACGGGCAGGACGTGCGCGCCGTTTACGGGATGGCAACCCACCTGATCGAAAGCGCCCGCCGAGGCGACGGCCCGGCGTTTCTGGTCTGCAACACTTATCGCTACAGCGGACACCATGTGGGCGATATCAACCGCGAGTACTACCGCTCCAAAGAAGAAGAGCAGCGCTGGAAATCGCAGCGCGACCCGCTGAAGCTGTTCTCGGGTTGGCTCACCGAGCAGGGGCTGGCTGAGCCCGCCGATTTTGAGCGCATTCAGTCAGAGGTGAAGAAGGAGATGGAGGCGGCAGTGAAGTTCGCCATCGCTGCTCCCTATCCCAGCGCGGAAGAAGTGGAGCAGGACGTCTATGCCTGAAAACGGCCGCGAACTGACCTTTGCCCAGGCCGTCCGCGAGGCCCTGGCCGAAGAAATGCGCCGCGATCCCCGCGTATTCATCATCGGGGAGGATGTGGCGGAGGCGGGCACTCCTTTTAAGGTCCTTTCCGGCCTGGTAGAAGAGTTCGGCAAGGAGCGCGTGGTTGATACGCCCATCTCCGAGGCCGGCTTCACCGGCCTGGGTGTGGGCGCGGCCATGACCGGAATGCGTCCCGTAGTGGACATCATGTTCGGCGATTTCATCACCCTGACCATGGACCAGATGGTGAACCAGGCGGCCAAAGTGCATTACATGTCGGGCGGGGCCTGGAAGGTGCCCATGGTGATGCGTACCACTCTGGGCGCAACGCGGCGCTCGGCGGCGCAGCACTCGCAATCGCTGCACGCCTGGTTCAGCCACGTGCCCGGGCTCAAAGTGGCACTGCCTTCCACGCCTTACGATGCCAAAGGCCTGCTGAAATCCGCCATTCGCGACGAGAACCCCGTGGTCTTCTTCGAAGACAAAATGATGTACAAGCTGAAGGGCCCGGTGCCGGAGGAGGACTACACTATTCCTTTCGGCGTGGCTGACGTGAAGCGCGAAGGCGAAGACATTACCCTGATTGCCACCAGCAGCATGGTGCAGGTGGCGCTGGGCGCCGCGGCCCTGCTCGAAGAGAGCGGCATCAGCGCCGAAGTGGTTGACCCGCGCACTACCTGGCCGCTGGACGAGAAGACGCTGGTTGAGTCGGCCAAGAAGACGTCGCGCGTAATTGTGCTGGACGAAGGCTACGGGCGCTACGGCGTGACCGCGGAAATTGCCTCGGTCATCGCTGAAGGCGCGTTTTACGATCTGGACGCGCCGGTGCGCCGCATGGGCGCTATGCACGTTCCAATTCCATTTTCACCGCCGCTGGAAGACACCACCGTGCCCACGGAGCAGTCGGTGTTCGAGGCGGCGCGCAAACTCTGCGGAAAATCCTGAAGCTGTCCCCAGGAGGCGTTATGGCACTGCCAACTTATGGAACCATGGCGGTTGATTGGGAAAACCGGGTGGACTTCGACCGCCTGCGCCGCGAGCGCCTGGCCCGCGCCAAGGCGTTGCTGGCCAAGTCGGAAATGGGCTCGCTGCTCTGCTTCGACATGAACAATGTGCGCTACCTCACCGCCACGCACATCGGCACCTGGGCCCAGGACAAGGCCAACCGCTTCACCCTGCTGCCGCAGAACGACGAGCCCATCCTGTGGGATTTCGGTTCCGCCGCCCGGCACCACCAGTTGCATTGCCCCTGGTTGGGCGAGCGCTCGCGCGCGGGCATTTCCATGCTGCGCGGCGCGATTACGCCGGAGATGGGACGGGCCGAGGACGTAGCCCGCAAAATCAAAATTGAGCTCGAGATGCGCGGCCTGCACAAGGAGCCGGTGGGCATTGACATCATCGAGCTGCCGGTGCTGTTTGCCCTGCAGAAGGAAGGGTTGAAGGTGGTGGACGGGCAGGCGCTGATGTCCGAGGCGCGCGTCATCAAGACCCAGGACGAGATCACGCTGCTCAACATGTCAGCCATGATGGTGGACGCCGCTTACGACGACCTTTACCGCTACATGAAGCCGGGCGTTCGCGAAAACGAGGCTGTGGGGCTGGTGAGCAAGAAGCTTTATGACCTGGGCTCGGAATACGTGGAGGCGGTGAACGCCATCTCCGGCGAGCGCTGCAACCCGCACCCGCACGTGTTCTCCGACCGCGTGCTGCGGCCCGGCGATCCCGTGTACTACGACATTCTGCATTCCTACATGGGCTACCGCACCTGCTATTACCGGTGCTTCACCATTGGCTACGCCTCGCACGCCATGGTGGACGCCTACAAACGCTGCCGCGAATACCTGGATGCGGCGATCGAGCTTGTGCGGCCCGGGCGCACGACCGCGGAAATTGCCGCCGTGTGGCCCAAGGCGCAGGAGTTCGGCTTCCCAAACGAAGAAGCCTGCTTCGCTTTGCAGTACGGGCACGGCGTGGGTCTGGCTATCTGGGAACGGCCGGTGATCAGCCGCCTGGTGTCGTTTGACCATCCGCACGAAATCAAGCCGGGCATGGTATTTGCGCTCGAGACGTTCTGGCCTTCCACCGACGGCTGGAGCGCGGCCCGCATCGAGGAAGAAATCGTAGTCACGCCCACCGGGCACGAGGTGATTACGCGCTTCCCGGCGGAGGAGTTGCTGGTGGCGGGCGCGCACTACTTCACAGTGAAAGGGCCGCTGCCCACTACGCGCGAACATGAGTCCGCGCCCAGCAAGCGCGTGCTGGAGATGATTGAAGCCAGCGCCAAAACCGAGCAGGTGCCGGAGTTGACCAGCACCGATTGACCCATTCTCCACCACAGAGGACACAGAGAACACAGAGGAAAGAATTCAAAAACCATTCACCACAAAGGTAACGAAGGTGCACCAAGGAATTAAGAATTGCTTCGCATTGCAGTCGGCAGTGTTACATCGCAGGGCCGGTCCTTGCAGTGTTTCTAACCCAAATTAGCCTTGTGTGGGAAAGGTTTTTTCAATGTTTTTTCTCTGTGCTCTCTGTGTCCTCTGTGGTTAAAAAAGCAGTGCCAAGGTAATCGATGCCCATAAGCGTTGTCATGCCCGCGCTGGAGATGGCGCAGGAAACCGGCAAGCTCATTTCCTGGCTGAAGAAGGAAGGCCAGGAGGTAGCCAAAGGCGAGCCGCTCCTGGAAGTGGAAACCGACAAAGCGGTTATGGAAGTGGAAGCGCCCGGTGACGGCATTCTCGCCGGCATCAAGGTGCAGGAAGGCGATGTGGTCCCGGTTGGCCAGACCATCGCCTGGCTGGTGGCGCCGGGTGAGAAGCCGCCCGTAGAAGCCGCGCCCGCGGTCACGACTGCGCGCACCGGCGCACCCGCAACCCGTGCTGCTGCGGCGCCGGCGCCCCCCGCCGAGCCTGCCCCATCAGGCGGGGTAAAGATTTCCCCCAAGGCGCGCCGCCTAGCCCGCGAGTACAGCGTGGACCTCAGCAAGGTGCGGGGCACAGGACCAGATGGAGCCATCACCACCGACGATGTGCTGGCGGCGGTAGAGCCCGCGTTTGCACCCGCGTTGGCGCCTGAGCCTGCGCCTGAAGCGCTCAGTGCGGTAGCGCGTCTCATGGCGGAACGCACCACGCAGAGCTGGACCACCGCGCCGCACTTCTACCTCACGCGCGAGGTGGATGCCACGGCGCTGATCGGCGTCCGGGCGCGCCTGGCCCCCGCGGTGGAGAAAGAATGCGGGGCCAAGCTTTCTCATACCGACCTGCTGGTGGCGCTGGTCAGCCGCGTTCTAAGCAGGCATCCTCGACTGAACTCCACCTGGGCCGGCTCTTCGGTACAAGCCAATCGCGCAGTCAACATGGGCGTGGCCGTGGCGGTGAAAGACGGCGTGGTCTCGGTGGTAATTCCAAATGCTGACAAAACGTTATTAGTGGAAATCTCCGCACATTTGCGGGATAAGGCGGAGCGGGCGCGAACGGGGAAGCTTCATCCTGCCGACATCTCTGGCGCTACCTTCACCATCAGCAACCTGGGCATGTACGGCGTGGATTCCTTCCAGGCCATCATCACCCCCCCGCAAGCCGCGATTCTGGCGGTGGGCCGCATCGCCGAACGCGTGGTGGTGGTGAATGGCAAACCCGAAGTGCGGCCCATGATGACCCTGACTCTTTCCTGCGATCACCGGGTCGTGGACGGGGCGCAAGCGGCTCTGTTCCTGAAGGAACTGGCGGAAACCATCCACGATGCCGGCGATAACCTGGGCTGATTTGTAATTGAGTAGTTTGTAATTGGTAATTGAAGAGCCACTGCGAGCCGAGTTGGTTTGAAAAATTACAAATTACAAATGGCAAAATTACAGATCCCCGGCCCCCACCCCCTCTGGTGTGGCCTGCACGCTCGTGATCTGATCGGCGTGGCGCAGTTCGGGGAACCGCCAAGCCCAAATCGCAATTACCACCAGCGTGCCGATCCCTCCCAGTATCACTGCAGGCACGGTGCCGAACCACTGCGCCGTAATGCCCGACTCAAATTGGCCGAATTCGTTCGAAGTGCCGATGAAGAGCATGTCAATAGCGTTCACGCGTCCGCGCATTTCGTCCGGCGTCGCCAGTTGCACCAGCGTGCCGCGGATGACCACGCTCACCATGTCGGTGGCGCCCACCAGCGCTAACGCCAGCAGCGAGATCACCATGCTGCGGGAGAGACCAAACACAATGGTGAACACGCCGAATCCGGCCACGCACCACAACATAGTGGCTCCCACGCGGCCGCGCAGCGGGCGGTGCGCCAGCAGCAGAGCCATGATCCCCGCGCCGACCCCTGGCGCGCTGCGCAGCAGGCCCAGGCCCCAGGGGCCGGTGTGCAGAATTTCGCGCGCGTAAACCGGAAGCAGCGCCACTGCGCCTCCCAGCAGGACGGCAAACATATCCAGCGAAATGGAGCCCAGGATAAGCTTCTGCTGCCACACGTAGCGGAACCCGGCGAGGACGCTGGCTAACCCTAGCGGCTCCTTGCGGCGGATGCGCATGCGGTGCTTGAGCCGGCTTAGAGCGAAGAAAGCAATTGCGCCGGCGGCCATGGCGGTGGCATACACCGCGGCCGGCCCGCGGAATGCGGCGTAAATAAGCCCGCCGACCACCGGGCCCATAATAGTGGCGCTCTGGAACACGCTGGCGTTCCAAGCCACAGCGCTGGGGAAGTGCTCCTCGGGGACAAGTTGTGGCAACAGTGCCCGGCCTGCTGGCCCATTGAAGGAACGCACTACTCCTAGCAGCACGAGCACCATGTAGATGGCATTCACGGAAGGGGTGCCGCGCCAGCCGATCTCCAGCAGCAACCCCGAGCAGATGGCGAACCCGCCGTAACACACGAGCAGCAGGTGGCGGCGGTCGAAGCGGTCAGCCACCTGGCCCGAGACCAGAAACAGAAAAATTCCAGGCAGAAACTGGGCGAGGCCAACCAGGCCCAGATCCAGAGGCCGCTTAGTGATGTCATAAACCTGCCAGCCCACGGCTACCGACTGCATTTCCAGCGCGAGCACGATGAAGAGCCGGCCGACCTCATACGAGACGAAGTCGGGATAAGTGAAGGCCGCTCTGCTCGCGTTTTGTTCGCTTCCGGGGTTCGGCATCAGGTCAAAAGATGATACAGACAAATGAAGCCGCGGCTAAGAGACAGGCTGAATGCGTCTCTTGCATGCTTGCCGGTTGCCGCTACTCACAGGCAAAGCCTTGACCGGGGAGCGGTCGAGTGGTAGAAGCATCATACCAATTTTGGCGTAGGAGCCAGCATGCTCCGTTTCACATTGCTCGTCTTAGGCTCACTTGGAATGTTTGGGGCGTTTCTGTTCGTCCCCGGAATTGTGCCGACAGCCTTCGCGCAACTGCCGGGCGGCGCTCCCGCGGCAGAGGAAACTCCCTCCCACGGCTACGTGATCCGCAAGCCGGTGCCGGGCTCGGACATTCCCGCCGACTACACCTTCGTCCTCACCAAGGATGAAATCTACGTTCCCATCGCCGTGCGCAAGCCCGCGGGCAATGGCCCCTTCCCGGTCGTCACCATGGGCTTTGGCGAAGGCAGGGAAGGCATGTTGAAGGTTGAGGACCTTGCGCGGCGGCTGGCGCCGATGCAGGACCGCATGATCGCGCGCGGCTACGTGGTGGCCACTATCAACTACCGCAACGAGGTGCCGCACTTTTATGAAGACGAATATCGTTCCGGCCACAACCTGCCTGACAGCATCAGCGGCGGCCGGCGCATGCTGAAGTCCAATCCCACGCTCGACCACGAGGACCTGATCGCCATCCTGCGCTATTTGAGAACCCTGCCTTACGTGGACAAGAACGGAATCGGTGCCATGGGGGTGAGCCACAGCGGGGAAATGATTCTCAAGGCGGCCAGCCAGTACGACTTCAACGCCGGCGTTTGCATCGAGCCTGCCGCCCACGAGTTCTTGAGCGTCAACACCGGGCCCAGCGCCCCTCGCGAGGGCACGGAGATTCAGTATCAGGACGTCGAAGTGGTGCGGCGCAACGCCAATAAGCCTGCGGCCATGGAGCGAATCAAAACCATTCACACCCCCATTCTGATCATGGGCCGCGACCAGGACCACCTGCAGGGCATCTTCAAGCTCACTTACGAGTGGATGAAGGAAGCGGGCAGAGACGTGACCTGGGTGAGCTACAACCATCCCGTGCACGGCTACGTCTTCAGCTACCGCGAGGCGGATGGTTCGTATAAGCCGGACGCGGTGCAGGAGAAGGCGTTCGAGACCGCCATGACTTATCTGGACCAGCACCTGAAGCACGGGCAGACCGCTGCGGCCGTGCACTAGCAAACCTTCAACGCAAGGCCGCGGAGAAATTCTTGAGGTAGAACGTTTGTGAGTTCGAGCACAGGCCAAAGGGGGAAACACGGGTGTCAAAACTTGCAGTCTTCTCTGCCATTGCCTTACTCGTTGTGACCACCATGACCGCCGACGCTTTCGCCGCCCAGGAACCGCCGCGTGAGCGCACACTGGAGGAAATCAAGACCGAAGCCCTGGCCCGGGCCCGCACTGGGATGTATCCCATGATCGGCCTGGATCCCGCGGACGTGAGCGAAGCGTTCGGGCACATCAAGACCAAGGACATGGACGAGTGGGCGACCGCTTTCGATGCCGTCGCCGACCGCTACATGGAGCAAGGCAAGTCGCTGGAGGCCAGCGATCCTGCCAAAGCCAATGCCTCCTACCTGCGGGCCTGGCGGCTTTACTATTTCGGCAACTGGCCAGTACCCATTTCGCCGGGTAAGCTGCGCTCCTACAACAAATCGCTGGAAGCCTTCGTGGCCCACGGGCGCCTGCTCGATCCACCGCTCCAGGTGGTCCACATTCCATTTGAAGGCAAAGAAATTGTCGGCTATCTGCGCATGCCCAAGGACGCCAAGGGCCCTGTGCCTATGGTGATTGCGATTAATGGCGCCGACAGCCGCAAGGAAAACATGTCGCTCAGCTTCGATGCCGCCATCCCGCACGGCATCGGCTACATCGCGGTGGACACGCCGGGCACAGGTCAGGCGCCCATTAAGGCAAGCCCTACCGCCGACCGCCTGTACTCGCGCGTGATTGACTGGCTGATTGCGCGGCCAGATGTGGACAAGACCCGAATTGCGGCCGAGGGACAGAGTTGGGGCGCCTACTGGGCCACCAAGCTAGCCATCGTGCAGCGCGCCCGCCTCAAATGCGTGATCGCCCAGTCGCCCGGCGTGCACGCCGGCTACATCCACGGACTGCACGAAGATGAGATGCTGCGCAACCGCGAATACCTGTTCGGCCTCTCTCAGGTGTTCCAATTTCTTTATGGAGTGAACACCATCGAAGAGGCAAATAAGATTTCGCCGCAGATGTCGCTGGTGAACCAGCACCTGATCGGCGAGCCCACCACGCCCATGCTGATCATTGCCGGAGTGAAAGACACGCTGATCCCCATGTCCGACATTTATCTGATTCTGGACAACGGCGACATCCCCAAAGACGCCTGGATCAACCCCCAGGGCGGGCACCTGGGCCGCCAGGTGGGGGTGTGGCCCGATCCGGTGATCTTTAACAAGGTCATCATTCCGTGGCTGATCCGGCATTTGGACATGCCGGCGGCTCAATAATGCGGCAAATTTTCCTGAATGGCGAGGCCGCTATGAAAATTCCAGAACGTTTCTTCTGCACTCTGTTGACGGCCGCGGTTCTGAGCGGTGCGCTGCTGGTTGCGCAAACGCCATCCGCCGATGCGCCCCTGACCCTGACTGGTTCCATTCCCATGCCTCACGTGCGAGGCCGCATTGACCACTTCGCCCTCGGTCCCGAGGGCACCATGTTCATCTCGGCCCTGGGCAACAACACCGAAGAGGTGATTGATCTCGCGGGCGGCGTTGTGGGGCACACCATTCCCGGAATTCCCAAGCCACAGGGAGTGGCCTATGCCCCGGAAGCGAAAGAGATCTTCGTGGGCAGCGATGAGGGCAAACTCTACATCTTTAACACCGAATCCCATGCGCAGCTGGCTACCATTGATTTCGGCGACGATGTGGACAATTTGCGCTACGATCCGGCGGCCAAGCGCCTCTATGTTGGCTACGGCGATGGCGCCATCGCCATGGTGGACGTGACCACCAACCAGCGCCTGCCGCAGGAATTCAAACTGGGGGCGCACCCGGAATCGTTCCAGCTGGAAAAATCAGGCCCGAACATCTACGTCAACCTGCCGGGCCTTAAGCAGATCGCCGCCATCAATCGCCAGACCGGCGCCATCACCCGTTGGCCGATAAAGGAAGAAAGCAACTTCCCCATGGCGCTGGACGAGCCCGATCACCGGCTCTTTGCGGTCACCCGCGAGCC
>DASSQB010000472.1:0-2986 GCA_035702725.1 Terriglobales bacterium
TGCGGGCGGCGGCAATCCATCCCATGCAAGCGCTGCGGGCGGAATAAGGGAGTGACTTCGCTCTATCGCCGGAGGTGACGGCCTCCGGCCTTCTTCTGCTGAATGATGACTACCGGCGAGCGGAGTTACTCCGCTCCCTGCTCCAGTTCCTCGGGAGCGCCATGACGGCGCAACAGCTGCGGCAGGTTCTGCGAGAACGCGGAGCGCGGCAACACCATATCGCAACCCGCCTCCTGCGCCTTCAGCTTCAAATCGCCCTGCACATGCGACAGAAACCCGATGATGCTGGTTCCTTTTTTCAGCTTCGATTTCAACTTAGGGATGAGGGTCAGCGGCTTGGCGTTGGCGTTGTTGAGATCGAAGATGATCAGCGAAGGCTTCTCCTCGCCATTGCTGTGCATGCGCTCGGTCAGGTCCTTCTCGGTCTTCACAAACTCGACTTTGACGTTGAGTTTGCGCGCAACCTCCTGAATTTTTGCTGAGAAGAACAGGTCGTCAATGAAGGCGAAAATGCGCGGCCCGCCATTGGATTCAGGCAAAGGCTCGGGGTCCGCGCCCAGGTAATTGCTGGGGTTGAAGCGCCCGCGGCCACGGCCATTGTCGCCATTCATGCCCGCACGGTAGGCGTGGTCCATAGGAGCGGTGTAAATGCCGCCGTGGCGGTCGCGTTGTCCGCCTCCCTGTCCGGGACGGCGGTTAGGTGGACGACGGCCGCGCCGACGTCGGTTTCTCCCTCCAGATCCGGAGGGATGGTTCGGTCCAATCATCATATTGCTCTCTTTTTTGCCCTCTATTGCACGAGGGGAAACTGGTTCGGTGCGCTTTTCTGCCGCGGGGAATTTCGCTGCTGGTGCAAAACTCTCACAACCTCTTGCGGCTGGAAGTCAAATCGTGAACTCTTATTTTGTCCGTCTGGCGCCTGGAGCTTAACCTTTTGGGCGCAGAGTGCCGGCACGGGGAACGTGCGGCCATTTGGAGGACACCATGATGTTACCCGGCGAACGCAACCTGCGCAAGTGCAAAAAGCACCGAAGTAACCTCGCCCTCACTGTTTAGGATGCCGTTCCCAGCTCCCGTGGTTCAGCTTTATTCATCCCTTGATCACCGCTACCGGCTCCAGCCGGGCCACCCGGCGGCCAATGCCCGCCCGCTCCACCACCTCTACCACCCGGGAAACGTCCTTGTAGGCCTGGGGTGCCTCCTCCGCCAGGTCGCGAATGGAGCCGGCGCGCACCGCAATGCCGCACTCTTGCAGCTCCTGCCGCAGGCTCTCGCCGCGCACCATCTTCTTGGCCCGGGCGCGGCTCATCACCCGCCCCGCGCCGTGGCAGGTGGAGCCGAAGGTCTGCTCCATGGAGCCGGCGGTGCCCAGAAGTATGTAAGACTCCGTGCCCATGGAGCCGGGAATCAGCACCGGCTGGCCCAGGTCGCTCAGCTCCACCGGCAGCCCCGGCGCGCCCGGCCCGAAGGCCCGTGTCGCCCCTTTGCGGTGAACGCATACCCGCAGACTACGGCCTGCCACGGTGTGCTCCTCCACCTTGGCCATGTTGTGGGCGATATCGTACACCTGGTGCAGGTCAAAATTTTTCACTTTGCCGGCCAGCGCCTGTTCGAAGGAACGGCGGATCAGGTGAGCCAGCACCTGGCGGTTGGCGAAAGCGAAATTGGCGGCCGCAGTCATGGCGCGAAAGTAGTCCTGCCCTTCCGGCGAATCGAAAGGCGCACACACCAGCTCGCGATCAGGAAGCTGGATGCCATACTCCTGCACTGTTTTCTGGAAGCGGCTGACGTAGTCCTCGCACACCTGATGTCCCAGACCGCGCGAGCCGCAGTGAATCTGCACCACCACCTGCTCGGGGAAGAGGCCCAGGCGGCAGGCGGCTTCCTCGTCGTAAACAGTCGTGACGCGATCTACTTCGATAAAGTGGTTCCCTGCCCCCAGGCTGCCGATCTGGCTGCGCCCGCGCTCCTTGGCGCGTTCGGAAACGAACTCCGGGTCCGCTCCCGCGATCCGGCCGGACTCCTCGCTGTGCTCCAGGTCTTGACGGCGCGCGTAACCCTGCGCCAGGGCCCAGCGCGCGCCCTCCTGCAGCACCGAATCCAGTTCCGCCTTGCTGACCCGAACCTCACCCTTGGCGCCCACGCCCACCGGGCAGTTGCTGTAAAGCGCGCTGGCAAGTTCCGCCAGGAAGGGCTTGACCTCAGCCAACTCAAAGTTCGACGCCAGCACCCGCACGCCGCAGTTGATGTCGTAACCAACTCCGCCGGGCGAGATAACGCCTTCGGGCAGGCGGGTAGCAATCACGCCGCCGATGGGAAAACCGTAGCCCTGGTGAATATCGGGCATGGCGATGGCGTATTTCACAATCCCGGGCAAGGTGGCCGTGTTGATGAGCTGCTCGATGGAGCGGTCGCCCAAGGCGGCCTCCAGCAGCGGCTCATCGGCGTAAAGGCGGGCGGGCACGCGCATATCCTCGCGGAACTCGCGCGGGATCTCCCACACATTTTCCGCCACCGGGCGCAACTCGTGTTTGTTCAGAACCGCTTCCATGGATTGGTAATTTAGTAATTTGTAATTTCTTGCGCCGGGAAGATCTGCCGCCAAGGTACAGCCGGAGAAAATTACAAATTACCAATTATTCAATTACAAATTTCCTAGACGTCCACTACCACCGTGGCTTCCCATCCCTCTGCTGTGTGCTTGATTTCCAGTCCGTGAAAGGTGACCGCTTTGATCATGCGGGCGGCGCCCGGAGAACGCCGGCCGCGAATGCGCGCCCGCAGCCCGCTTTCCGAAATTTCACTGATGTTGAACTCGCTGTAAGTCTCGCCGTGCTTCTCCTGCAGGTAGAGCAGCTCGTTGAGCCAGTTCACCAGCAGGGTCTCGCGGTCAAAACCCTGCACTTCCACGTCGCGCTCAACAGCCTCACCCGCCGCGAACTCACGGCGAGACTGCAGCTCAAACATGGCGCGGGCCGCGCCGGCG
>DASSQB010000473.1:0-13560 GCA_035702725.1 Terriglobales bacterium
TACCGCGATCCCTCTGGAAAGAAGAGCTTTGCCGAATTGCTCGCGGCGGTGGGAAATATCCCGGGCATCCGCCGGGTACGGTTTACGACCTCGCATCCGCGCGATTTTGGCCGTGACATTGTGGAAGCGATTGACGCCGTGCCCGCGCTTTGCGACCAGGTACACCTGCCGGTGCAGAGCGGCTCCAGCCGCGTGCTGGGCCTGATGCAGAGACTGTACACGCGCGAGCAATACCTGGAGCGCATCGGCTGGATGAAGACGGCGCGGCGGGCCATCAGCATCAGCACCGACATTATTGTGGGCTTTCCTGGCGAGAACGAAGAGGATTTCGAGCAGACGCTCTCGCTGCTGGACGAAGTGGGCTACGACAGCGTGTTTTCCTTCAAGTATTCGCCCCGGCCCAACACTCCGGCGCTGAAGTTTATTGATCACATTCCGGACCAGGAAAAGGCGCGGCGGCTGGCCGTGCTGCAGGAAAAACAGAAGCAGATTCAGAACCGCAATAACCAGAAGCATGTTGGAGAAGTGCTGGAGGTGATGGTAGAAGGGCACAATCCGGCGCGTGGGCAATGGATTGGGCGCACTACGCAGAATAAAGTGCTAAACTTCACCGCCGCAGAGGGCGCCGCCAGCGGCAGCTATGTAAAGGTGCGGGTCACGCAAGCTTTTCCCAACAGCCTGGTGGGCGAACTGGCGCCGGCTGAGACGGATGCAGGCGTAGACCATTTTTTAAACAGCCAGTCGCAGCAATTGGCGTTCTAATGTAGGAGGCAAGTGGGCAGGATCGGTGACCAGGAGGACACGATGGAAGTGGAGATGAAAATTCGCGGTCTGATGATGGACCCGGTGACCAACATGCCCATCGTGATTCTCAAAGATGTGGCGGGAGATTCGGTGCTGCCCATCTGGGTGGGAATTTACGAGGCCAACGCGATCGCCCTGGAAATCGAAAAGGTCACCACGCCGCGGCCCATGACCCACGACCTGCTCAAGAACGTGCTTACCGGTTTGGATACCGCGGTGCACAAAGTAGTGGTTACAGAACTGCGAGAAGACACATTTTTCGCGGTGATCTGGCTGGAGCGCGACGGGCGCATCATCAGCATTGACTCCCGGCCTTCGGATGCCCTGGCGCTGGCGCTGCGCGTGGATTGTCCCATCTTCGTCGAGGATGACGTGCTCAAATCGTCCAAGCTGGCCAGCTCCGTTTCCGACCGCGTCTCCAGCGAAGAGCTGCGTAAGTGGCTGGAGAACCTGAACGACGAGGACCTGGGGCGGTACAAGATGTGACGCCGCTTTGCGGGCGTCTGAGCCCGCAGGCGTCATCCTGAACGCCTTCAGGCGTGATGGATCTCGGAAATTGACGATTGACGATTGACGATTAAGAACCTTCGTAAGCGAGTGTTAGCCGGAAGCGTGTAAACTCTCGACCAATCGTCAATTACTCATGCCCGATCCCGCCGAACAACTGCAACGCATCTATCTGGCCGGATTTCAGCTGGAAACCTTTGAACGTTTTCCCAAAGCCATCGGCGCCGTGCGCGATAACGTAATTGCGCTGCTGGAGGCTACGCCCGAAGGGCTGCGCATGATCGGCACGCCGGGCTGGCGCATGGGCGAGGCCATGGGCGTGCTCATCCAGATGGGCGGGCGTCAGGTTTTCCAATACAAGCAGGAGATTTTGGAAGCCACGCCCGAGCGGTTGGAGACGGTGCGGCGGGTGCGTGAAGAGCTAGAGCAGGTGCTGGGGGAAAAGCACTAACGTGGTGCCGTCCCTGCGGGACTCTGTGCTCCTTGCCGACCTCAACCCAGGACTTCCGTCCTGGGCTTTAATATGCCGCCTTGGCGGGCTGATCGCGTTGCGAGTTAAACAGGTGGGAATCGCGAAATTTAAAACAGACAGTAAACGCCGGCAACGGCAAGATGGTTAAGCGACACGCGACCTGGGAGCCGGCTTTCAATGGTCATTCTTCAATCTTCAATCAGGGGTATCCGCAGTGGCCGCAGGCAAAGACCAGGCCCTGAGGATTGGCGCCGGCAGGAAACGGGAAGCCCGGGGCAACCGTCAGGGCGCCGCCGGCGCCGAAGGTAAAGCCGCTCAAAGTACCGGAGCCGGCATTAGCCACGTAAAGGAAAAACTGCTGCGCCACGTTGCTGGCAGGCGGCGAGAAGGCAATCATCGCCATGGGTAGAGTACCTGCAAGGAAGGGCGATCCCACCACAGGTGTAAGGCGGCCGGTATCCAGCGCGGTCGTAAAAGCGGAGACGTCGCCCGAGCCGGAATTGGCGACGTAAAGCGTGGGACTGAAGTAAACCAGTGCGGCAGGCGACGCGCCGGCGAAAAAAGGCGAGCCCGGCACCTGAGTCAGAAATGTACCGGTTCCTGTGCCGCTGCGAAGCGTGTAAACAGAGACATTGTTCGATGCTGAATTGGCGGCAAAGAGAAAGCCGTCACCCGTCGCAAGCGCCACCGGCGCCGCACCAGCCGGAAATGGCGAGCCAGGTACAGGGGTCAGCAAACCGCTGCTGGAATTCACCGAGAAGACGAAGACGCTGTTGGAGCCCTTGCTGGCAACAAAGAGAAAGTTGCAGGCAGAATCCGTGAGCACGGCGGCGGGTTGGGCGCCGGCGGAAAAGGGAGAACCAGGTATGGGCGTGAGCTGGCCGGTGCCGGTAATGTTGTAGCCCAGAACAGCTGAATCAGCCGCGGCATAGAGGAACTTGGGCGGCGTGGCTCCGCCGTTGTTGCCCGGACAGAGGGCCAGCTGTCTGACTCCAGGAGCAGCCGCAGCCGGCGAACCCGGCAAAGTCTGCAAGGCACCCGTATCGGCATTAAAGCTGAACCCGCTAATGGTTCCAGAGCCGGAATTGGCTACATACAGCAGTTTACCCGTAGCCACCATGCCAATGGGGGCACCGCCGGGAGGCGGCAGGCTGCTGCCAAGCTGCGTCGGCTTGCCACCGGCCACGTTGATGCCGGTAAGCGTGCCGGCGCTGGTGTTGCTGATGTAAACGAAGGCCGGCGAAAAGGGCGGCGGTGGGGGTGGCGGAGGCGGTGTACCGAAATTCAATCCACCGCCGCAGGCACCCAGAACCAATGCTAAAGCGAGCAGCAGCGCGGTTGCCGAAAATCTGGACATAAACAGAGTTCCTTCGCAGCCAGCTTAGGCTGGAAGCGCCGATGCAGCAAGGCGCAGTGGGACAAGGCCGGAACACGGCCATATTCCGGACTTAACATAATACCTGTTATCGGACATTGGATATGGGTTGCATTGGGTTGAGTGCCAGGTTCCTGTCTGAAGCCTGGCGCGGCTAGTAGCGGGCCCGGTTTCCTGTGGGCTGTGGTTCAGCAACCAGGACGATCTTGGGATGAAAAAGTGTGCCGGCCACACGCGAGGCTATGGCCACCAGCTCGCGCTGGCCGTAGAAGACCTTTACCTGGCGAGCACGGGACATCTCGGGCAGGTTCACAGCCCGGCCCACGCGAATGTGAGCCAGGATTTCCTCATTTACCGTCACACCCGGCATTTCCGGCAACAACTTCCTGGGATGGATGAATAGCTCCTCCGCCTGGCCCTGCTGGGAGGCCTGGTCCAGCTCATCGAGGCTGTGGGCGTCGCCCAAGGCGAATTCGCCCAGAGCGGTGCGGCGCAAGGAGGCTAGATGAGCCCCGCAGCCCAGGATCCGACCCATTTCATGGGCTACTGAGCGCATATAGGTGCCTGAGGCCACGCGGGCGCGAAAACAGGCCTTTTCGCCGTCCCAGTCAAGCAGGTCAAATTCTTTGATTTCGACCTCTACCGGCTCCAGTTCCACCTCGCGGTGCTTGCGGGCCAGCTTATACGCTGGCACGCCATGAATTTTCTTGGCCGAGAACGGGGGCGGCATCTGGCGGATGCGTCCCCGGAAGCGGCCAGAGAGTTCACGCAACTGTTCAAGTGTTGCTTTAACTGCTTGCGGTTCCGCCAGGGGCTCGCCTTCGGCGTCGTAAGTATCAGTGGCAAAGCCAAAGCGGATCACACCCTCGTAGGCCTTCTCAGAGGTTGTGTAGAACTGGGCGAGCCGGGTCATGCGCCCGGCCACCAGGGGCAGGACGCCGGTGGCCAGGGGATCGAGGGTGCCGAGATGGCCCACCGAACGCTCGTGCAGAATACGGCGGACGCGGTTGACCACATCGTGGGAGGTCAGGCCAGCCGGCTTGTCTACTACCAGCACTCCGTCCATATCGGTCTGTCTGCTATCGTGAAGGCGACGGGCCTGTTCGGTCAACCGGAAGAGAGACTTCCCTGCCGTTAGCGCCGAAACGGCGGGCTCGAATCACGCATGATTCCCATCAAGGACGACACGCCGCGATTCAGCACTCCTTACATCACTTACTTTCTGATTGCGCTGAACACGGTGATTTTTCTTTATGAGGTGCTGGGCTTCGGGCCGCACGCGCGCAATCAACTGATGTTCGAGTTCGGGATAGTGCCAGCGCGGATAACTGGGCTGATGGGCGGCATGCGGCACGTTTCCGCAGAGACTACATTGCTGCCCATCCTCACTTCCATGTTCCTGCACGCCTCCTGGCTGCACCTGATCGGCAACATGTGGGTGCTGTGGATTTTTGGCGACAACATCGAGGACTACCTGGGGCATTTTGTCTACATCTTGTTCTATCTGCTGAGCGGGTTGGCTGCTGCGATTGCTCACATTTTGCTGAACGCCGGCTCGGTGCTTCCCACGGTGGGCGCGAGCGGGGCGATTGCCGGAGTAATGGGCGCGTACCTGATTTTGTATCCGCGGGCCAAGGTGCTGACGCTGGTGCCGCTGATCGTGATCTTCACCTTCTGGTGGCTGCCGGCGTGGATTGTGCTGGGCTACTGGTTCGTAATCCAGTTCTTTAGTGGCGCCGCAACGGCGGTGGCAGTTTCTCATCAGACCAGTGGCGGGGTCGCCTTCTGGGCCCATGTGGGCGGATTTGTGGCGGGCATTGTGATGATCAAGCTCTTCCCTGCCCGGGTGCGGCGGCTGAGGTATGGAACGTGGTGAAGCAGCATTCAGCACTCAGCAATCAGCATTCAGTCGTGCAGTGGCATTTAGCAGTTAGCAATTAGTACTTAGCCCGTCACGACTTTTGCCGGTCCCCCAGACAAACGTTAAGGGGCCAAAATGCTAAGGGCTAATGCTAATTGCTCGGTTCAATGGCTGAATGCTGAGTGCTGAATGCTGAGTGCTTGCTTTACAGCGCTCCTCCCGTGGGCATCAGCGTTATCTCCTCCACTGTGCTTTCCCTCGGCAGCAGAAGGGCATCGAGCACGGCCTGGGCCACGGTTTCCGGGCGCAACATGCGTTTGCGGGGCGCCTCCGGCCAGAATTGGTTCCAGATTTCGGTATCGGTTGCGCCGGGCATGAGCGCAATCACACGAATGCCGCGTGGGCGCAATTCCTCCCGCAGAGTGCGGGTGAGACCGAGCGCGCCGTGTTTGGCGGCGCAGTAGGCGCTCTGGCCGGGAAAGACGCGGGCAGCCGCCACAGAAAGATTGTTGACTATGGTGCCGCCGCGGCGCAGCAAGGGTAGTGCGGCCTGGGTGACCACAAACATTCCCGTCAAATCGGTTGCGACGACCTCGCACCAAATATCCAGCGGCAGGCGCTGCACCTCAGCCATGGCGTGAGAAATTCCCGCATTGTTGATAAGGATGTCGAGGCGACCGAATCGTTTCTTCACGGCGGCGAAGAGGGCGGCAGCAGATTTGGGATCGCGCACGTCGGCGGTGTGGGCGAGGATTTGTGGCGCGGGCGCCCCCGCCCGCGAGATTTTCTTGAGGGCTCGTTCAGCAGCCTGTAAGGCTTTGCCGTCGCGACCGGTAATTCCGACCCGGCAGCCTTCGCTGGCCAATGCTTTGGCGATCGCCAGTCCGATTCCGCGGCTGGCGCCAGTGATGAGGGCTGTTTTTCCCTGCAGGGTTCGTGGCGTGACCATCTGTGGGATTTAACCACAGAGTCAGCAAATGTGGGTGCCGCCCCTGCGCGGCTCGCATTTCTTTATCGGAAGATTTCCCAGGACAGGCGTCCTGAACTTTACTATGTCGCGCCTCCGGCGCTGATCTGGTATCGCGAGAGTCGCACCCCTGGCACAAATGGGGAACGAGGGATTCCCTGTCGTGAATTCCTGCGGCTGTGGTGGGTGGTTTTTCCTCTGTGTGCTCTGTGTCCTCTGTGGTGAAAAACGGGGTCAAACCCCGTTTGGGCGCTGGCGAATGAGCGACAGAAACTCCTCGCGTGTCTCCCTGCAGTCGCGGAAGCAGCCCAGCATGGACGAGGTAACCGCGGCCGAATGCTGCTTCTCCACGCCGCGCATCATCATGCAGAGATGTCGCGCCTCAACCACGACGCCCACCCCCTGCGGCTCGATAGAGTTCTGAATGGTCTCGGCGATTTGCGTAGTCAGCCGTTCCTGAATCTGCAGGCGGCGGGCAAACACTTCCACCAGGCGTGGCAGCTTGCTCAAGCCAATGACCTTGCCGTTGGGAATGTAGGCCACGTGCACCTTGCCGAAAAACGGCAGCAGGTGGTGCTCACACAGGCTGAACATCTCAATGTCTTTGACGATAACCATCTCATCGTAGCCGACGGTGAACAAGGCGCCGCGCAGGATGGCCTCGGCGTCTTCCTTGTAGCCGCGGGTGAGCTGTTCCAGGGCGCGATGAACGCGCTCCGGCGTGCGTTCCAGGCCTTCACGCTGGGGGTCTTCGCCCAGGCGAATAATCATTTCCCGCACCAGATCCTCGAAACTGGCGCTGGTTATGGTGGTCAAATCGGTTGTGGACTTCATGTTGTCCCCTGTGGTCGTCTATTTGCGGACTTCCGCGTCTCCGGCGTACTCGAAGGAGTTCATCATGGTCTCCTCCAGCCGTACCTTTTCCAGATGAGCGGCGGTGAATCCGCGCTGCAAAATTTCAAAAATCTCCCGGCACAGATTTTCGGTTGTTGGCACGCGCTCACGAAACGCGGGCAGCGTGTTCAGGTTCTCGTGACCAAAGCGCTCCAGAATCTGCGCACGCACAAAATCGTCCAAATCCACCAGGTTGCACACCATTCCCGTGGCCTGGTCCACCGGCCCGCTTACCGTGACTTCCAACGCGTAGTTGTGGCCGTGGCCGTGCGGGTTGTTGCACTTGCCATAGGTGCGCTGGTTCTCCTCCGGCGACATGGAGTCGCTGTGCAGCCGGTGCGAGGCCGAAAACCAGTAACGGCGTGTGAGGTGGGCTTTCATTCGCCGTAGTAATCCACGAACAGGTCGGGGGTTTCGTACACCCGCACCCGGTGCAGCTGCGCCCGCTCCAGGCGCGATTGCAAGCGCTGCCAGACGGAAATGGCGATGTTCTCCGTGGTGGGGATGCGGGTGGCGAACTCGGGCACTTCCTTGTTGAGGAAGCGGTGGTCGAGCGCATCCAGCACTTCCCGGTTCAGAATTTCCTTCAGCTGTTTCAGATCCACCACGAAGCCGGAGCGCGGGTCCACCTCGCCCTTCACGGTAACTTCCAGCGTGTAGTTGTGGCCGTGACCGTTGGGGTTGTTGCACTTGCCGAAGATGCGCCGGTTCTCTTCCGGGCTGAATTCGGGGTTGTGGTAATAGTGCGAGGCGGAAAACTCGGCTTTGCGGGTCAGGTAAACCATGGCCTTGGTCAGATTCTCCCGGGCGCGGCGTCGCAGCTGCGCGCATCAGCCGGGAAACGCGAACTCTCGCCGGCAGTGGCCGAATTGATGGCTGCGCCATAGATGCGCCCTTTCCATGTTACCGAACCTTGCTTATGAGAGAGTGCGGAGGCCCGCAAAAGTGACACGAAAACCGGCAAACCGAGCAGGGCCAGCAGGTTGGCGTCCCAGGCGAAGTGAGCGCGGCGGATGCGGCGCAGGAACATGGCATAGGTAGTCGCGGCAACCGCTCCCGCTACGGCAGCGATGGCGGGCTGGCTGCGAACCGCCGCTGTGACGGTTACTACAGCACCGCCGGCAATGACCACGAACTCTGCTCCGCGAAGAATCGCCAGCCGCAGCGGCGAATCAAACAGCAGCGCCAGGTTCTTGGTCCAACCTTCGCGCAGCTGAGCGACGTTGCGGTACATGCGGGCGCGTACCCGATCGCCGCCATAGCGGAAGCGGATGCGGCGCCCGGAGCGCTTGACGGCGCGGGCGAGCTCTACGTCTTCCAGCAGGCTGCGGATGACCGCATGGCCTCCCACCGTATCGTATGCTTCGCGTGCGATCAGCAGATACTGGCCGTTGGCCGCGGCGGCGGGCGAGGCAGGATCGTTGACATCCTCGGTGCGGTAGGTGCGGGTCAGTTCCGCAAACACTACGGGCATGACTGCCTTCTCCCAGAAGCCATGCACCTCCTGCTGGGGCGAATAGGAGAGCAGCGCGGCTTGCTGCTCCTGTGCCTCACGCAAGCTGGCGGCCAGCGAGCCGGGAAGATGGACGGTATCGGCATCGGTGAACAGGAGCCACTGGCCTCGCGCTTCGTTCGCGCCGCACGCTAACGCGTTGCACTTGCCGGTGGCGCCGGGCGGCAAGGCCGCTGCGTCAATCACGCGCACTCCAGCGAACGATTGCGCGATCTGGCGCGTGCGGTCGGCGGAGCCATCATCCACCACGATGATTTCGTAATCCACTCCTCGCTGGCTTACCAGGGATTTCAGGCAGGCGCCCAGCGAAGCCTCCTCGTTACGCGCGGGTACGATCACCGAAACGGCAGGAGTGATGAGGCGGCCGACATGTCCTTCTGACTCTGACACCATAGGCCGAATCAGTTATTATAGCTGCGTGCAGCGTGTTTCCTGGCCCCTCTTACTGGCCCTGACCTTGGCCCTGGCAGGTTGCTATCGCGGCTCGCATCCACCTCGCATTGGCAATCCGGCGCCCGATTTCACCGTGCAAGACGGCGCTAAGACCGTCACTCTGCACAACCTGCGCGAAAAGGTAGTGGTGCTGAATTTCTGGGCGACGTGGTGCCCGCCCTGTGTGCAGGAACTGCCTTCGCTGGAGCAGTTGCAGAACAAGTTCAAAGACCGCGGCGTGGAGGTGGTGGGCATCAGCGTGGACGTAGACGGCAAGGCCTACCAGCAGTTCCTGAGAGACCACAATGTGGACTTCCTGACTCTGCGCGATCCCGACCAGAGAACCAACACGCTGTATGGCACCTTCAAGTTTCCGGAAACGTACATCATTGACCGCCGTGGCATTTTGCGGCGCAAGTTCATCGGAGCAGTGGACTGGAATGAGCCGGAAATTGTGGACTTTTTGAGCAAGCTGTAGAAAGCACTCAGCGGTCAGCACTCAGCATTCAGCCGTGAAGAGAGCACTTAGCAGGTTAGCAATTAGCAATTAGCCCTACACGATTCTTGCCAGTCCACCACCCAACGTTCAAGGGCCAAATGCTAAATGCTGGCTTTCATGGGCTGAATGCTGATGGCTGAGTGCTGAATGCTTAGCTGCCCCATGCTGACTACCATCTTCTTCGATGCAGGCAACACGTTGGTCTTCGCCAATCTGGAGCGCACGCTGGCGGCACTTCACGCCCGCGGCATTCGGCCGAAGGCGGAGCAACTGCATGCCGCCGAGCGCCAGGCTAAGACCCAACTGGATCAAGCTAATACCGCTCCCGGCGGCTACACCGACCGGCAGTACTGGAATACCTATTACTCCTTCCTGCTGAAGTCTCTAGGCATCGATGACGCCAAGCTGCAGGAATCGCTGGTGACCGCCAGCCGTACTTCCGGCAACTGGAATGTGGTGCGGCCCGGTACGCGGGAGAATCTGCTGAAGTTAGGGCGCAAATACCGGCTGGGCGTGATTTCCAATTCCGATGGCGGCATGGAGAAGCTTCTGCGCAGTTGCGGCCTGGGGGAATGCTTCCTGGGCTACACCGATTCCGGCCACGTGGGGCATGAGAAGCCGCATCCCGCGATTTTCCAGGCCGCGCTCCAGCAGCTTGCGGCCAAGCCGGAGAGCAGCCTGTATGTGGGCGACGTCTACTCCGTGGACTATGTCGGCGCCACTCGCGCCGGCATGCAGGCAATGCTATTCGACGTTTCTGGGACCTACCGGGCAAGCGGGCTGGCGAGGGTCGAGTCGTTGCAGGAGCTAACCCAAGTTCTAACCACAGAGGACACAGAGCACACCGAGAAAACAATTTCAAAGAGTCAACCCCACTGAATTGGTCCTAGGAGCAAAGCTCACTTAGTGTTCCCACATCAACCTCGTGCATCAGATTGTTGCTCAAGTGCCTTTGCCCCAATTTTGTGTTCTCTGTGCCCTCGGTGTCCTCTGTGGTAAAAAAGGGTTCTGCACCATTTTCGTTGCTCCGCCTGCCCGCCTTGCGTTACCCTAAAGCCGCTCTCGCGATTCCCCGACCTAACTTCCTCACCCATTTAACGTTCACTGAGTGCATGGCGTACCCAAGTTGCTGGGCACCAAGAGAAGGGCACCCAACTAATGGTGTTTTCTTTCTTGACCCCGGCGAACTTTGGCGGGTACAGTAGCGACAATCTGTGTTTCCGGGGCATCTCGTAGAGGTGAGCGGAATGCCCCGGAACCTTGTCAGTTAACCAGCCAAAGAGCACGGCCACCTGGCCAGCCATGCCCGCAGATAGCGCAAGGAGTGGAAGTTGCTCAAACTTAAAAAGCTGCAAATTCTGGGTTTCAAGTCCTTCTGCGACCGCACCGAACTGAAGTTCAACGGCGACGGCGTAGCCGCCATCATCGGCCCCAATGGATGCGGCAAATCGAATATCGCGGACGCTATCTCCTGGGTATTGGGCGAGCAATCGGCCAAGACCCTGCGCGGCTCGCGCATGGAAGACGTGATCTTTGCCGGCACCCGTGACCGCAAGCCCACGGGGATGGCGGAGGTTTCGATGTCGCTGATTGACCCTGACGTGTACGAGGGCAGCGACGCCAACGAACCCACCGAATTCGATATCCAGGACGAAATGCCGGCTGATTCCCCCGATGACTGGGACGAGGCTGCCATACGGGCCCGTGCCGCCGAAGAGGCTGAGGCCTACGTCGAAGAGGTGCAGCCGGGCAAGGCGGAAGAGCAGGAAGGCGCTTCGGCGGCGGTGGCAGCGGCTGAGGAAACTGTGCAGAGCCAGCCAACGGCAGCCAGCGATCTACCGGAAGCGCAGAACGGCAACGGGCACGCGGCGCGTGTCTCGGCGGAAAATGCTCAAGTAGTGCTTAAAATCCGCCGCCGTAAATTCAAGACTCTTACCTTCAAGAAAGGCGAGATCGTGGTCACGCGGCGCCTGTTCCGGTCCGGCGACAGCGAATACCTGCTGAACGGTAAGCTGTGCCGCCTGCGCGACATTCAGGACCTGTTCATGGGCACCGGCCTGGGGCCGGAGTCATACGCTCTGATCGAGCAGGGCCGCATAGGTCAAATCCTGAGCAGCAAGCCCACGGACCGGCGCGCCATCATCGAAGAGGCGGCCGGCGTCACCCGCTTCAAAACCCGTAAGCGGCTGGCGGAAGCGAGACTTGAGGAAGCCAAGCTGAACCTCGCCCGCGTGAACGACATATTTGAAGAAGTCACCCGGCAGATGAACTCGCTGAAGCGCCAGGCTTCCAAGGCCGAGCGCTATGCCCGCCTGCGCGACGAAATGCGGGCCAAGCTGCGCCTGGTGCTGGCCAGCAAGTTTGCCCAACTCGACCGCGAGCGCGAGGAAGTGGAAGCGCAGATGACGCTTATCGGCGAGGAAATGCGCTACCAGAGCGAAGCGATCCAGCAGCTGGAGGGAGAGCAGACGGAGCGCTCGCAGCGCGGCTACGCCATCGAGGCGGAAGCGCGGCAGAACCAGGAGCGCGTGAGCGCCCTCGTCCTGGAAGTGGACCGGGCGGAGGCGCGGCAGCGCCACAACCAGGAGCGCTGCGCCGAACTGATGGAGCGCGCGACGGTTTGTGAGAACGAAGCGGTGCTGATCGGCGAACGGTTGGCGGAACTGGAGTTGGAGCGCTCCTCGCACCGTCAGGTGGTGGACTCAACCGCTGCGGACGTCGCCGCCGCGCAGCAGGAATTGCAGCGCTGCCAGCTGGAAGCCTCGGAATCCGCCGCCGCGCTGGCCGGGGTGGAAGCGCAGCAGGAGGAGCAACGCAGCTCAATATTCGACGCAGTGGCCCAGGCGGCGCAGCTGCGCAACCAGGTAACGCAGGCGGAAGAGCGGCTGGCCGCGCTCAGCCGCGAAGTGCAGCGGCTCAAGCAGGAGTACACGCAAGCTAGCGATCAACTGGCGGCAGCCGGGGGCGCGCGCGGGCAGCTGGCGCTGAGCTTTGAGTCGGCTTCGCACCGGGTGAGCGCTCTCGGGCAGCAGATTGCAGATGTGCGGCAGCGCATCGAAATGCAGCGTGCAGCAGAGACGGAAAGCAAGCGCCGGCTAGACGGCTTGCGCGCTGAGCACGCTACCCTGCTGGGACGGCGGGCGTCGCTGGAGGCGGTGATCGCCGAGCACGGTTATTCCACAGAATCGGTGCGGCGCCTGTTTCAGTCAGGCGGCATGCAGGGCGGACTGGCGCCGGCGGGCGTGCTGGCCGACTTCCTGGAAGTGGAGGACCGCTACGAGCACGTGGTGGAGGATTTCCTGCGCGACGAGCTCAACTACATCGTGGTGAAGTCCTGGGACGCAGCCAACGAAGGCCTGCGCCTGCTGCGCAGCGATGTGGACGGGCGCGCCACCTTCCTGGTGCATCCTAACGATTCGCAGGCGCGTTTTTCCTTTAGGGTAGATGAGAGCGCGGCTGGCGGGCCCCCGCCGGCCCCGATTGTGCCCCTCAAAAACTGCATTCGCGTGCTCAACGGCTTCGGCAAATCGCTGGAAGTGATCCTGCCCAAGCTGCGCGACGGCTACATTGTTCCTGATCCTCAGCTGGGGCGCGAACTGGCGCTGGAGAACCCGCAGGCTTTCTTCCTTTCTCAAACCGGCGAATGTTTCCATAACGTGACGGTCACAGGCGGCAAGCAGCGCGCCGAAGGGCCGCTCTCCATGAAGCGCGAATTGCGCGAGCTGATGCGCAACCTGGCGGAACTGGAAATCGCCCTGCGCGGCGAAGAGCAGCGCGTGGCCATGCTGGCGCGGGAAATCAGCGAGCTCACTTCCCTGCTGGAACGGCTGGAAGACGAGAAGCGCGAGGCGGAAAAAGACGCCATGACCTCCGGACACTCGCTGCAGCAACTCGATTCGGAGAGCCTCAAGCTGCAGGAGCGCGCCGCCACGTGTGAAGGCGAACTGCGGCGGCTGGCGGGCGAGCAGGCAGAGCAGCAGAGCTGCATCGCGGTGCGCCAGGACGAACTGGGGCAACTGCAGGGGCGGCAGGCGGAGCTGGAGCGGCAGATGGCGGAGGCGCAGCAATCGCTGGCCGGGCTGCGCGAGCGGCGCAATGCGGCGGCCCAGCGCTCGTCGGAGCAGATGGCGCGCCTGGCCACAGTGGAGGAGCGGCGGCGGTCGGCGGAAGCCGCGCTGCAGCGCATGGAATCTCTGCTCACGGAGACGCGGTCACGGGTGGACAGTTTGCGGGCGC
>DASSQB010000474.1:0-7554 GCA_035702725.1 Terriglobales bacterium
TTGCCGGTGATGCTGCAGGTGGCGGCGGCATCGGAAACGGTGAGCGTTTCCGCCGAGGCGGAACTGGTAGAGACACAGCGCACCTCCACCACCACCACCATTAACCAGGAGCGCATTGAAAACCTGCCCATCAACGGGCGCAATTACATCAATTTCGCCTTGACCGACTCGCAGGTGGAGCGCGACATCGCGCCCAGCATCGGGGCGGCGCCCACCTCGGGACTGAATTTCAGCGGCCAGCGCGCGCGCGCCAACCTGGTGAACGTGGATGGCGCCGACGCGGTGGATAATTCGGTGAACGGCATTCGTTCCACCGTGTCCCAGGAGGGCGTGCAGGAGTTCCAGATTGTCAACAACAGCTATGCCCCGGAATACGGGCGGGCTTCGGGCGGCGTGGTCAACATCATTACCAAGTCGGGATCCAACCAGTTTCACGGCGATGTTTTCGGTTACCTGCGCAACCGCAATCTGCAGGCTACGAACCCCTTCAGCTTTAACGCCGCCGGAAAGGTGTCCGACCCTGCCTACACGCGGGTGCAGGCGGGCACGGCGTTCGGCGGGCCAATCGTCAAGGACAAGACTTTCTACTATTTCTCGTTTGAAACCACGCGGCGGCACGAGACTGGCTTTTCCAACATAGGGGCGAACAACTTCGGCCTGGTGCCGTTCGATACCTCGCGGGTCGGGATGTCGTTCGGCACGCTCGATTTGACGCCGGATCAGATAGGTTTCCTGACGAATCCTTCGGTGCTCCAACTTGAGCAGGCCAGTTTGCCGTTCGCGCAGGCGGTGGGCAGATATGCCGCGGCGGCCGGCGCAGCTTCCGGAGTGGCGCTTAATGGTGTTGTTCCGCAAACTATTCCGTTGCTCGGCGGCCTGCCCCTTTTCCCCAGCAGCGGCGCGCTGTTACCGGCCTCATTTGTGCCCATGAACTCCTTGATCGGCAACTACCCGATTTTCGAGGGTACCAGCCTGTACTCGCTGCGTTTGGACCATAAGATCAGCTCCAACCAGCAGCTTATGTTGCGCGGCGGAGTCAGTCCCAGCACCACCACTGGCATCCAGGTAAACGCCCAGGGGCCGCAGAACTTCGGGCAGAACGCCTTTTCGCGCACCTCGCAGCAGACCTACCGCGACGTGAGCATCAGCGCCCACGACATGCTGACTATCGGCAACAACAAGGTGAACGATTTCCTGTTCGCCTACTCGCGTCGTGGCCTGCTCTACAACTTCTCCAGCGGGCCCGGCGGCGGCAATGTGGCCGTGAACATTCCGGGATTTGCTTTCTTCGGCCGCGAGCCATTCTCTTTTGTAAACCGCACCGAGCAGCGTTACCAGGTGTCCGACAGCCTTTCCTGGGCGAAGGGCAATCACAACATGAAATTCGGAATTGATGCCAACTACCTGCCGCTGCAGGCGGACTTCACCGTGAACTTTGGCGGAGTCTACAACTTCGGCGGCGTGGGCCTGCCGGGACTCCCCACCATTCCCGGCATCCCCAATTTCCCAGGAATGTCGCCTATTCAAGCTTATGGCTTGGGACTGCCGCAGAATTTCATCCAAGGCGTGGGCAATCCCCATGACGCTTTCACCAACACGCCCCTGGGTGGATTCATTCAGGACAGCTGGCGCGCGCTTCCCAATCTGACTCTGAACTACGGCGTGCGCTATGACGTGGAACTCACCCCCACTTTCGCTGCCATCAACTCCTTCTCGCAGGCGGCGCAGAAGAGCCTGGGCATTACCCAGGGCATCCCCCGCGACTGGGATAACGTGGCGCCGCGCGTCGGACTGGCCTGGGACCCGGCCAATAACGGCAAAACCGTGGTTCGCGCTTCCTACGGAATGTTCTTTGACCACCCCCTGCTGGCTCTGGCTTTTGACTCTGACGTCGCCGATGGCGCGCAGGCGCCGCAAGTGGTGTTGTTTGGCGGCAGTCCCTGCAGCGTGACTGCCCCGCTGACCAACGCCAGCCCACTAAACCTCAACGCCGCCAACACGTTCCAAGGCACCCTGGGCAATCCCAACTGCACCCCGCTTGGCTTGGCCCAGGCACTGAACTTCGTACCCAACCAGCAGCGCTTTAACGCCACCCCCAACGCGCCCTCAGCGTTTGTGGGACAGAAATACCTGGCTGCTGGCATTCCATTGATTCTGCAGCCGTTTGGCTTCCCCACTGCCGCCAATTTCCAGTATCCCTATTCCAACCAGGCGAACCTGACCGTGGAGCGCGACCTGGGCCACAACTTCGCCCTCAGTCTGCAGTACAACTTCAATGCCGGCAAGCGGTTGAACCGGCCCATCAACGCCAATGCTGTGCGCTCCGATTTGCTGATTCGCAACTGGCAACTGGCCGAAATGGCCGGCGATTCCGGCGCCCAATTGTCCGTGAGTGGGGGCAGTGCACCCCTGTTCGTCGGTTCCGTTCCTGGCACTCTGCCCTGCGGCACATTCAATGGGCAGCCTTGGGTCAATTCTGCGCTGGTCAGCTTCTTCCGCCCATCTGGCATCAACCCTTCGCTGGCCAGAGCCCTTATCGCCAGCGGGGGTGGCGCCTGCGTGACCCTCGCCCAGGGACTGCTGGCGGCGGAGGGGCTGAACGCAGCCTGCGACCCGCTCTCGCTAAGCGGCTGCATTCCCTTCAGTGATATGCCAGCCAACTTCTCCAATGGCAGCTCGGTGTATCACGGCTTTAGCGCCAACCTGCGCAAGCGCTTCAGCAGCCACTACGAGTTTCTGGTTTCCTATACCTATTCGCATGCCATAGACGACTCCGTCGATCTGGAATCGCCATTGTCGCCGCAAGACAACTACAACCCCAGTGGCGACCGTTCCACTTCGCTCTTCGATCAGCGGCACCGCTTTGTGTTCAGCGGTGTCTACCAGACGGGCAAGCTTTCCGGGGGCTTCTGGAGCAAGTTGGGCAGCGACTGGACCTTTGCCCCAATCATCGAGGCCGGGGCGGGACGACCGTTCAACATCATCACCGGGTCGGACCGCAACTTTGATTTCGGCACCACCACTGATCGGCCGCTGGCGGTTCCAGGCGGCACACCGCAGAACCTGTGTGGCGATCAGGCTGTGCCCTCGAAATTCTCTCCCACCGGATGGTTGCAGCCGGCTTGTTTCCTGAACGGCACGCTGATCGGCAATCTGAGCCGCAACGCCGGGGTACGTCCTTCCACGCTGTTCACCGATATGCGGGTAGCACGGCACATCGGCTTCGGGGAACGCGTGGGCATGGACGCCATGGTGGACGTCTTCAATTTCATCAACCGCTTCAACGTGGCCGACGTGAACCCGCTGTGGACGAATGCCGGACAAGCTACGGCGGCGTTTGATCCCCGGCAGTTGCAGCTGGCGCTGAAGCTCTCGTGGTGATGGGTACTCTGTAGTCAGATCTGTGGGTTCTGCTGTGCGCGTATTCAATCGCCGGGCGAGTCTGCCCGGCGATTGTGTTCTGCGCGGGGGCTCAGAGGTTTTCCGCAAGCCCCTTCATGAACGGGACGCATCTCTAAGCCTCTCCAGTGCTAATCGCCAAATGCTAAGCTAGTAAGCCAGCCAGCTAGGCCGCTGATTCGCCATGAACAAGATGATCGTCGCCAACTTGCTGCACCGGCCCATTCGGTCGCTGATCAGCATTATTGCCGTGGCCCTGGAGGTCATTCTCATCCTGCTCATCGTGGGACTCTCCATGGGCATGCTCAACGACGCCCGCACCCGCCAGGAAGGTATCGGCGCCGACGTCATGGTCACACCGCCCGGCTCTTCGTTCCTCAGCGGCATCACCGGCGCGCCGGTCTCGGTCAAAGTGGCTAACGTTCTGCGCAAGCTGCCTCATGTGGTGGCCGTGGCGCCCATAATCACCCAGCTCACCACCACGGGTAATGTCGAAGTCATTTATGGAATTGACCTGAAGAACTTCCCTCTCACCGGCCCTTTTCAATACGTCGCCGGTGGCCCTTTCCAGGGGCCCGATGACGCGCTGGTGGATGACTACTTCGCTGACACCAACCGCGTCAAAGTAGGCGACCAAATCCTGATACTGAATCACTCCTTCCACGTCCGCGGCATCGTCGAGCACGGAAAGGGAGCGCGCAAATTCGTTCCCATGAACACCTTGCAGGAATTGGTCGGTGCCTCAGGGAAGGCTTCGATGTTTTACGTCAAGCTCGACACGCCGAGTAACGCCAACCTGGTGGTCAAAGAGGTGAAGGACGTGCCCGGCATGCAGAACTACACGGTGCGCTCCATGAGCGACTACCTTTCCATGATGACGCCGGCTAACTTGCCTGGATTCAATAAGTTCATTGCGGTCGTGATTGGCGTGGCCGTGACCATCGGCTTTATTGTTATCTTCCAGGCCATGTATGCGGCGGTAATGGAGCGCACCCGTGAGATCGGCATTCTCAAGTCCCTGGGCGCCTCGAAGCTCTATATCGTCAACGCCATTCTGCGCGAGACCGGGCTGTTGGCCTGCGCAGGCATCGGGGTAGGCATTGCCATCAGTTTTCTGGCGCGCGCCATCATCCGCGACCGTTTGCCTATCGTGCCCATGCACATCACCCCAGACTGGATCTGGCGGGCTACGATCATCGCTTTAATCGGGGCTTTGGCAGGCGCGCTTTACCCTGCGGTGAAAGCCGCGCGCAAGGATCCGATTGACGCTCTGGCGTACGAATAACAAACGCAGCCACAATTACTTACGATTCCATCGCGGAAGTTAACAGGAACGGTACCCGCGTTGACAATCACTGCCTGCTCAGTTATCTTTTAATCTTTGGGACAACTGTTGTCGCCCGCCTGAGCCCCTGTGCTTTCATGAGCGCGGGATTGATTCAGCGGTCTTCTTAGCTGTTTTCATTCTGGGAGAGATTTGATGTCAACCTATTTCCCCAAACAGGGGGAAATTGCGCGCAAGTGGTACGTCGTGGACGCCAGCGGACAGCCTTTAGGCCGCTTGGCCACGCGTGTGGCCCGCATCCTCCAGGGCAAGGAAAACCCCCGTTATACGGCTTTCCTGGACATGGGCGACCACGTGGTGGTGATCAACGCGGAAAAGGTCCGGCTCACAGGCATGAAGTCAGAAAAGAAGGTTTATCACCGCTACACAGGTTATCCCGGGGGACTGCGCAGCGAGCAATACAGCAAGCGCCTGGGGCGCCGCCCCGAAGCGGTGGTCCAGGATGCCATTATCGGCATGCTGCCGAAGACCAAGCTGGGCCGCAGCATGGCTTCCAAGCTCAAGGTTTACCGCGGCGATAAGCACCCGCACCAGGCGCAGAAGCCGGAAGCCTTGGCGTTGGCATAACAGATATCAGCCGGGATCGACTCCCGGCATTTTTTTCTCACGGAGGAAGTTCGAGTTTCAAGGTTTCAAGTTTCCCGGTATGGGAGCTGAAACGCGAAATTTTGAAACTGGAAACTGGTTTCATGGCAGATCTGGTTCAATATTATGGAACGGGACGGCGCAAGTCAGCGATCGCGCGTGTCTATTTGCGGCCGGGCAGCGGCGACTTTAAGGTTAACGACCGTGCTTTCGAGCAGTATTTTGTGACCGAGTCGCAGCGTGTACGCGCACGCCAGGCGCTGGTCTCTACGGAAAGCACTGGCAGTTTCAATGTGCTCGCCAATGTATCGGGCGGCGGCATTGATGGCCAGGCAGACGCGGTGCGCCTGGGCATTGCCCGCGCCCTGATCGAGTTCAATGCTGAACTGCGCAAGAAACTGAAGGGCGAGGGGTTCTTGTCGCGTGATTCGCGCATTAAGGAACGCAAGAAATACGGTCAGAAGGGCGCGCGCAAGCGCTTCCAGTTCAGCAAGCGATAAGGTTTCAAGGTTTCACGTTTCAAGGTTTCAAAGTTGCAGATGTACGACCGGAAATGGTTTGGAAACTCTGAAACCTGCGAAACCTTGAAACGTGTTCTCGCTGCGAGCTGGCAACTGAGAACTGTTGTTCAATCTTCCCGCACCCTGGCTGGGGCGGGGTGACGGGAATTAATCCGGTGCAGCCTTGGAGCGGGCGCCGGATGCAAATCACGAAGGAGGTTGTTTGGCTAACATCACCATGAAGGAGTTGCTCGAAGCGGGCGTCCACTTCGGGCATCAGACCAAGCGCTGGAACCCCAAGATGAAGGAGTACATCTTCGGGGAGCGCAACGGCATTTACATCATTGACCTGCAGAAGACGCTCAAGATGTTCAAGGAAGCGTCTAAATTCGTGCAGGAGCTTACCGCCGAGGGCAGAATTCTGCTGTTCGTGGGCACCAAGCGCCAGGCGCAGGACGCCATCGCTGAAGAAGCGCAGCGCTGCAGCATGTACTACGTGAACCAGCGCTGGTTGGGCGGCCTGCTCACCAACTGGGCCACCATTCAGAAATCCATCAAGCGGCTGAAAGAACTGGACGACATGGCCACCGACGGCCGCTACGAGCTGCTGCCCAAGAAGGAAGTCATCAAACTGGAGCGCGAGCGCAAGCACCTGCAGGCCAACCTGGCCGGCATTAAGGACCTCAACCGCCTGCCCGACGCCATTTTTGTGATTGACTCCAACAAGGAACAAATCGCAGTGCGCGAAGCGCGCAAGCTGGGCATTCCGGTAGTAGCAGTGGTGGACACCAACTGCGATCCCAGCGAAGTGGATTACGTGATCCCAGGCAACGACGACGCGCTGCGCGCCATCCGCCTGTTCGCTTCCAAGGTTGCAGATTCAGTAATAGAAGGCGCTCAGGCCGCCAGCGACAAGCAAGCTGCCGAGTTGAGCGCCGCGCAATATGCCGCCGAAGCGGCGGCTGCGGAAGGTCAGGCTGCTTCGGCCGAAGGGACCCAGGAAGGCGCGGAAGCCACCAGCGAAGACATCAGCATGGAAGACGTGCTGGGCGGCGGCACCCGCAAACGCCCGGAGGCGGCTAAGGAATCGGCTGCGGAGGAAGTGCCGCAGGCCGAGAGCCAGCACACGTACTAAAGTTTCAGAGTTTCAAGGTTTCAAAGTTTCCAAGCGTTTTGGGTTCCTTGAAACCTTGAAATGTGGGAGACCTTGAAACCCGTCAAGACCCGACCCGCGTGCGCTGCTTCCGCGCGGGTCAAATTTTGTGTGCCAGCAACACGAGGTCGCATCATCTCATAGGACGGTTTTAATATTATGGGTACTACAACCGTGAACATTTCCGCCGCACAAGTCAAAGATCTCCGGGACAAGACCGGAGCCCCCATGATGGACTGCAAGCAGGCGCTGACCGAGGCCAAGGGCGACGTTGAACAGGCGGTAATTATCCTGCGCAAAAAGGGCATGGCCTCCATGCAGAAGAAGGCCGCCCGCGTCACCAGCGAAGGCTCCGTTGCCAGCTACATCCATGCCGGCGGCAAGATCGGCGTGCTGGTGGAGGTGAACTGCGAGAGCGACTTTGTAGCGCGCACCGAGGACTTCAAGGAACTGGTGCACGATATTGCCATGCACATTGCTGCGAGCGATCCCAAGTTCGTCCGCCGCGAGGACGTCACGCCCGAAGCTTACGAGCGCGAAAAAGAGATTTACCGCGCCCAGGCCAAGGCCAC
>DASSQB010000475.1:0-2667 GCA_035702725.1 Terriglobales bacterium
GAGACGGGATGACAGATTTAAGAGTGATCTTGAGGTTTTCCGTGCCTTTGTTAAAGCCGGAGAGCGTCTGGCCGACCTGCACGTGACCTACGAAAAGCAGCCGGAATATCCGCTGGAGAAAATCGAAAAGGGCGGCGAAAAGCTGGACTGGCGCGTGGAAAAGATGCGCCTCAGCCGCGACAAGACTTCCCTCACTTACAGCCAGTTCCTCACCCTCAGCGGCATCCCGCCGGAGACGTTCGAGTACCGCCTGGGCAACCGCTCCGCCCTGGAATGGGTGATTGATCAATATCAGGTCAGCAAGGATAAGCGCAGCGGCATCGTCAACGATCCCAACCGCGCCGACGACCCGCAGTACATCGTGCGCCTCTTCGGCCAGGTAATCACGGTCAGCCTGGAAACTATGAAGGTCGTTAAGGGCCTGCCCGATCTCGGCCTGCCCGCCGAGACCCAAGCCGCGGCAGCAAACTAATCTTCACAATCCGGGAGCCGCCGCCGGCCGCGCCAGCAACTCTTTAATCTCGGATTCAAACACGGAAGTGTCGGTCTCGCCCACGTGCCGCGCATAGATGCGCCCATCGCGCCCTATCAGGAAGCTTACCGGTAGCCCCAGCACGCCACCAAAACGCTCCGCGAGCTTGGCGTTGCCCATGGCCACTGGATAGTTCATGCGATACTGTCCGTAAAACTCGCGGACCGGGCGTGATCCGTCGTCCATGGAGATTCCTACCACGCGAAAACCCTGATTGCGGTACTTGTTCTGCAGTTGAACAAAGTGCGGGATTTCTGCCCGGCAGGGATCGCACCAGGTGGCCCAGAAGTCCACCAGCACCACCTCTCCTTTATAGCCAGCCAGATCCAGCTTTTGCCCGTCCAGGTCGGTGAGTGTGACCTGCGGAGCCGGGAGGTGCTGACCGGAATTAATGCCGAAGCTCGGCATCTCGCCCGCATTCCGCGTTCCGAAATACAGGCTCGCCGCTATCACTACTACCGCCCCAATGATGAATGGAACTTTGCTAGTCAAAGTATCGCCTGGCCCCAGCTACGCCTTTAATTCAGTTTCCTTTGCTTACCGGGTATCCCTTATCCACCCAGTCTGCACCAAAATTACTTTCTATGAAGAGCACTCTCACATTTCGAAAGCCCATGGACTGCAGTTCCTTGTCTGCCGGCTGGACATTCGGGCAGTGGCTCCACGGGCAACATCCGCAGTAGAGCACGATGAACCGGTTCCGCGGCAGGGCCTGCACCCGCTGGTGCAACTCCTTTAAACCCGGTGCGCTGGACGCTGCGCCAACATATTCTGAACCGGGAATGTGCGCCTGCTCATAAAGGATGCGAAAACCAACCTGGATGATGAGCGGACGCTCTTTCGCCGGCCCTTGCAAAATCTTGTTTAGCTCAGCCGGCTGAATCAGTTGTGGCCCGCCTGCGGCGTACAGCGGGGCCGCAAAGGGCATCGCTACAAGGAAAGCAAGGGCGAGATTTCTGGCCCCAAAAAGGCGAAAATACCGGTCTTTCATGCTGGTTGACCTAAACATTATCTCCTGTCGTTCTCCTCGGGAGCAATTTTCAGCCTAGGGGGTGTTGCTGGCTCGACTTTCGCCCCTGCTTTGCCCAATTTCCGGCTCACCTTCGCCCCAAAATCAGGGCCGAAAGTCGCGTTTTTTGGGGAATCGCGTTTCAGCTCACCAGGTCCAGAAACTTGTACCAAGCCCCTGCGAACGGCAAAAACCACGGTTTGCCGTTATAAAGACCCAACGGCGCTCTCGGGAATTCTATGTTGGTAAAGGGATTCGGCTCCCCGTTTCCGCACATCATTTCCGCCACTTTGCTGCCCAAATACGTCGCCATGGCCACGCCATGTCCCGCATATCCAACAGCATAGTACAGGCCATCCATCTGACCCGCGTGGGGCATGATGTCGAAGGCGAAATCCAGCGTGCCACCCCAGGCGTAAGCCACTTTGGCATCACGCAGTTGCGGGTAAACACTGACCATGCCGCGCCGCAGGATTTCGGCGCTGCGGCGAATGGTGTTGCCGGTTTCGGGGAAGAAGGCGGCGCGACCTCCGAAGAGCATGCGGTTATCTGGGGTAAGTCTATAGTAATAAAGGTAGTTCTTGGAATCGAAGATCATCCGGTTCTGGGGGCTGAGCTCGCGCGCCAGCGCTTCCGAGAGAGGTTCGGTAGCTATGATGAACGACCCAATGGGGATAATCCGTTTATGAAGTCCCGGCGTGGCGGAGCCGGTGTAGCCGCTGGTGCCGACGAAGACGTCACGCGCCCAGAGGCGGCCGCGTGCGGTAGTGAGCTGAAATCCGCCATTGCCATTGCGGGAAGCAGGCTCGATAGTGCTGACGCAAGCATGGTCGAAGAGCTGCGCGCCGGCTCGCTTGGCAGCGTTGGCCAGGCCGGCAACGTAGCGCGCGGGGTTGAGCCCGGCGCTGACATCGTCAACCAGGCCGCCGTGGTAAATGATGGAGCCGATTTCGCTGCGTAGCTCGCTGCGCGGCACCACGCGCAGGTGATGGTTGAAATCGCGGGCGATGATTTCAGCGGAGCGGCGGAAGGAGGCAATATGCGCCGGCTTGCAGGCGACCTCCAGGTGGCCGCAGCGGACGAAGTCGCAGGCAATCTGCTCTTCCTTGACGATCTGCTCCACGCA
>DASSQB010000476.1:0-2070 GCA_035702725.1 Terriglobales bacterium
ACATTCGGAACCTGGCAGTGAGAAAGACCACCACGCTGATGACGGCGCTGGGCATCGCGCTGAGTGTGGCCATCCTGGTGGCTTCGATGGCGCTGGTCAATGGGTTACGAACCGTTTTCAAGAGCACCGCGAATCCGCTGCAGCTGCTGGTTCTGCGCAAAGGAGGCAATTCGGAGCTGGGAAGCATGATCTCCAACGACGCTTTCGCCATCTTGCGCTCGGAGGGCGGACTTGCGGTGGACGCCGCCGGGCAGTCGCTGGCCTCGGAGGAAGTGGTGAACGTGGCCAACCTGCCCAGCGTGGACGATCCTAACGGCATGAACGTGACCGTGCGCGGCCTGGGGAAGGCGGGAATGGAAATGCGCCCGGTGCGCGTGGTCGAGGGGCGCTGGTTCCGGTCCGGCCTGCGGGAAGTGGTGGTGGGGCGCGGGGTGGCGCAGCGCTATCCCTCGGCCAGAATCGGCAACCGGATTCGCTTCGGCAAAGGCGAATGGGAAATCGTGGGCGTCATGGATGCGGGGCAGTCGGCGGTGAACAGCGAAATCTGGGGAGACTTCCACCAGATTGCCAGCGACTACAACCGGCAGGAGAGCGGCAGTTCGGTGCTGCTGCGCGCGTCCAATTCCGCGGCGCTCGACACGCTGCAGCGAGAGATTGCCGGCGATCCGCGCCTGGACGCCACGGTGATGACGGAAGAGGCGTACTACGAGAGCCAAACCGCCTCCGGAGCGCCACTGGAATTTCTGGGAATTTTCGTGGCTGTGATCATGGCCATCGGCAGCGGCTTTGCCGCCACCAACACCATGTATGCAGCGGTGGCCCGGCGCACGAAAGAAATCGGCACGCTACGCACGCTGGGATTCTCCCGGGGCGCAATCCTGGTCAGCTTTCTGAGCGAATCGGTGCTGCTGGCAGCGCTGGCGGGGATCCTGGGATGCCTGCTGGCCCTGCCGCTCAATTTGGTCACCACCGGGGTGGGAAGCTTCGTTGCCTTCAGCGAAATTTCTTTTCGGTTTCGGGTGGGCGCGGCGGCGCTGGCCAGCGGATTGCTGTTTGCGGTGGTGGTGGGGGCGATAGGAGGAGTCTGGCCGGCGCGCATGGCGGCGAAGAAAGAAATTCTCAGCGCCTTGCGCGAAGCCTAGCAGGAGCATTTATGGAAAACGTGATCGAGACACGGAATTTGTCCAAAGAGTACGTCCGCGATGAGAACCGAGTCACCGCCCTGCAGCAGGTAAATCTGCAGATTGCGCGCGGCGACTTTCTAGCCCTGATGGGTCCCTCGGGTTCGGGCAAGTCCACGCTGCTGCACCTGATTGCTGCGATGGACAAGCCCACCAGCGGGGAAGTGCTGGTGCTCGGCCAGAGCCTGCGCGCGCTGAGTGAGGGGGAGTTGGCGCGCTGGCGCAACGCTCACATCGGCTTTGTCTTCCAGGCGTTCAACCTGATTCCGGTGCTGACGGCGGTGGAGAACGTCGCTCTGCCGCTGAAGCTGACTCGGCTCAGCGGCAAGCAGCAGGTGGAACACGCGATTACGGCGCTGCAGTTGGTGGGTTTGGGGGAGCGGCTGCACCATTTTCCGCGCCAGCTTTCGGGCGGCCAGGAGCAGCGGGTTGCGATTGCGAGGGCCATCGTCACCGACCCGGATTTCATTCTGGCCGATGAGCCCACCGGGAATCTGGACGCCGCTTCGGCCAACGAGGTGCTGCGTCTGCTGGCCGCGCTCAACCAGGAACATGGAAAGACGATTGTGATGGTGACCCACGATCCTCACGCCGCGCACTTTGCCCGCACTGTGCGTTACCTGGAGAAAGGGGAGCTGCTGCCGGAAGGCAAGGTTCCGCAAGACTGGCAAGCGCCAGCATCGTTCCCGCGTTCATCGTCCGCAACAATGTCGACCGAGGCGCAGCGATGATGCCGCGGCAGCTAAGACCATGAGGAGATGCCCGCTCGTGGATATGGCCACGATGACTCTTGCCCGCCCTTTCTCCGAGTCGCAAAGGATGGGGCACCCGGCGGGATTTCGCACATTGATACAGGATGTCTGACCTCAGATCTGATGGACGCGGCGGG
>DASSQB010000477.1:0-6754 GCA_035702725.1 Terriglobales bacterium
CTCAACTTACAGGTCCGGCTGCCAATTACTGCCCGCAAGGTCCTTCGCGGCGCGTTCTCTTCATTGCGCAACCGCTGGGGTCGAGCCTTCGGCGGGGCCGAAGAACACGAGAACCGCGAGACGTTGGATCACGTCATAGAAACGGTGGTCCATCCGTGCGGGAATGAAGATGATCGTGCCGGGGTCGACATCGAAGGTTTTGACCACTCCATCCGTCTGAGTCCTCATTTTCGCCCGCCCGCTCGCCACGTAATACACCTCATCCTCGTGGTGGGGCGTCTGATTATCTGTCGCGCCGGCCTCAAGTACATAAAGTCCAACGCTAAGAGAAGGAACTCGCAGAAATTCAAGGTACGGCTTGTCCGACTTGGAGAGCATTTTGGAGAAGTCGAAGACGTTTGCGTGCATAGGGGACCCCTGAGAATTGCCAGACTAGCACAGAAAAGCCAACCTTTTGCTGGCCTCAAACAGCAGGTTTGGCGGGATAAAATCAGCCGCGGCTGCCAATTTCTTCATGCAAGCTCCTTCGTTGGCTTAGAGCCTGCCCTGAGCGAGCAAATCGAGTCGGAAGGATTTCGGCTGGCGGCTCAGGCTACACTGCGCAGGCATCAGGAGGTTCTATGCGAACGGCGATTTTCTCCACTGTTCTAATGACATTCGCCCTTGTCTTGGCCGGAAGCGCGGCGGAGAAGACTGCGACCGTGCATGGATACGTGCTCGACTCGGCTTGCGCCTTCACCAAGAGCCTCGACAAACCGGTGAGCCGAACTTGCGCGCTGGCGTGCGCCAAGGGAGGTTCGCCTCTGGTGATTCTTGGCGATGATGGCAACGTTTACTGGCCCATCTCCAGCACCACGCCCGCGGCGGGCCAGAACCCGAAATTAATGAAGTTTGCGGGCGAGAGGGTCACCGCCAGCGGCAAGGTTTTCCAGCGCGGCGGGTCACGGGCGATGGTCATCGAAAAGATCGCGCCGGAACCCACGAAATAACGTCATCGCCCCTGGCCACTGACTGCGTTGACAGCCAGTCCGCTCGGGTGTGTAATGGCCCGCGCTTAGCGACTCCTGCACTAGCCTTCTTATTCCGGCCCCGCGCTTTGCCGGCCCATGTTTTCCATTAGAAAACAGAACGGAGCATTCACTATGAAGATCTCTGTGTGTGGTATTTTTGGTTTGCTGCTGCTGATCACTCCAGCCTGGCCACAGAGCAAGGGCACGGCTGGCACGGAGAAGGCGGTTGCCGCTTTGGAGCAGCAGTGGCTCAAGGCGCAACAGACGAGCAACCCTGACCTGCTCGAGCCTCTTCTGGCTGACCGGTTCATTGAGACTACCAACGATGGCAAAACCATGGGCAAAGCCGAAGCTCTGGCCGGGACCAAAACCTCCAAGTATGAGTCTGCTCAGTACGCCGACGTGAAGGTGTCCGTGTTTGGAAATACGGCCATCGCCACCGGTGAGTTCAAAGGTAAAGGAACGGACGAGAACGGCAAGCCAATAGCCTCGCCGGAGCGATGGACGGACACTTGGGTGAAGATGCCCAACGGCAAATGGCAATGCGTTGCCAGCCACGCGTCACTAGTGAAGATGTAAACGAGTCGCCAGTCTATCCGGCGCCGTCGAATGTGGGCATCGCCCGCCTCAGCGCCTCAGAATTTCGCTCTTGACTGCACCGTTTGTAGGGCAGACAATGCCAGCCCGCAGAAGCTTTGCCGTCCCTTTCTGCAGCGGACCTATGCAGTTCCACTCACTGGAGGACATATGGCACATACCAATCGCGGCCGGGTCATTTTGGGTGGTTTGCTGGCAGGGGTTGTGATCAACGTTGTCGAATTCGTCACCAATGGAGTTGTCCTGAGAGACATGTGGGCGCAGGTTATGCAAGGGCTGGGCAAATCGGGGCAGTTGCCGCCGAGTTCCATCGTGCTGTTTAACGTCGGGGGATTTCTCGTGGGCATCGCTGCGGTTTGGCTGTACGCCGCCATTCGAACGCGCTACGGCGCGGGGCCTGGCACCGCAATTCGCGCCGGGTTCGTTGCCTGGGGGCTCACCTCGTTCCTGCCGGCTCTGGGAAATTACGCCGTCGGGTTGATTCCTACTCGGGTGCTTGTAATCACGGCCCTCGTTTCCCTGGCCGACATCGTGGTGGGCACGCTGGCTGGCGCCTGGCTGTATAAGGAAGAGGCGGTGGCGATATCGCGTTCGGCCGCAGCGTAAATCTGAGCAGCTTTAGGAAAGGCGCGCTGTGGCGCGCCTTCTTTTTTGACCGCGAGCTATGACCCGGGTGCCGGGCATTGCAGCTGGCGCAGAACTTGTTCGGCAGCTTGGCTATAGTCGCCAATGGGCGCATTGCGCGCCACGGAGTGAATTTCGGGGCACAACTGGGTCAAATGCAGTTGCCCCGCAAGCCTGGCGCCGGCTTGGCGCACGGGCGCAAACGGGTCGTCCAGGGCCGCGCGGACGACGCTGGTCATTTCCTGGGCATGAGCGTGCCCCGATGTTTGCGCGAACCTCGTCAGGCCGGCGAGCGCAGTCAAGCGCACGCGTTCCATCTGGCCGGCCTGCGCCTTCGCGAACAGGATGGGGATGGCACGCGGATCCTTGGTTACGGCCAAGCCATCCAGTGTGGCGCGCATGACATGCACTTCCGTGTTTGCTGCCACTTCGGCCTGCAACACCTCGAATGCCTGCGGTACTCCGGATTTGCCCAGCGCTTCCGCCGCAGCCGCCTCCACCGCATAGCTGTTGTCGCTGTGCAGCGCGCTGACCAGCGCGCCGTAGGCCGCAGGGTCCTTGGCGAAACGGCCGAGGGCTTGAACCGCCGCTGTGCGCACACGGCTATCCGGTTGCTTCAGCGCAGAGAGCAGAGCCGACTTGGCTGTTTCGGTACCTATGGTTCCCAGGCTCGCCGCCGCCGCCGCACGCACGCCGTAGAAAGCATCGTTTTCCAGCACTCGAGCTAGCGCGGCAACAGCTTTCTCCACATCCGGCTGGGCGACGGCCCCCAGCTGCTGTACCGCCCACAGACGGCTCATCATGGATGAATCTTTCTTCACCTGAGCGATCAAGGCGTCCGCGGCCTCGGAAAAGTGCAGAGTCTTATCTATGAAATCATCGGGATCGAACGCCACCCACTGCGGCTGAAAATCGAGAGGAATATCGAATTCCTGGGACGCCAGGTGGTCGCGAACCTGAACCCGTTTGTGCTCGCCGTTCGCACCATGGAAAGCAATCAGGATCGGCATGTCGAAAATCGGCGTAACTGAATCCGCCCGCTGTGTCTGACGCACCGTCAGGCGTTCCATCTTCTTAGCCGAGTCGTAAGTCGCCTGCACGTCATAGTCGGGATGCCCTGCCATGAAGACCCACTCGTGAAAGAACCATCCCAGTTCCTGCCCCGTTGTGGCGCGGACGGCATCCATCAGGTCAGCCGTGTCCGCGGTTTGCGTGGAATGAGAGATGAGGTAATGGCGCACAGCACGGAAGAAAGGCTCCTCTTGCGACGCAGGATGAGATGCGGCGTCGGCGCCATCGAGCAGGTAACGCAGCATGTCGAGCACCGCCGCGCCTTTCTCGTGGGTGATGGCGTCGAACATCTGCATGGGGTCGGTGTAATGGCGATCAACAATCGGGCGGCGATAATCCTCGCGGTCCTGCGCCTGCTCCGCCATCTGATCCATGTACATCTTGTAGCGGAACGCGTCGTTGCCTTCGTGGTGCTGGACATAGAGGGCCTCCAGATACGTGGCAAAACCCTCGTTGAGCCAGATGTTGGCCCAATCCCGCCCCTGCACATAGTCGCCCAACCACTCCTGGCCCAATTCATGCGAGACCAGGTCGGTGCTGGGATAATCCTGGTCGGCGCGTTCGTCGTGCAGGGTCCATTCGGTTAAGGTGGTGGCGCTGACGTTTTCCATGCCACCGAAAAGATAGTTGTGCGCTGTGACTTGCGCGTACTGTTCATAGGGCCAGTCCACGCCGGTAGCGCGTGAAAAGAAGGCAAGCATGTCAGGGGTGAGGTGGAAGGAGCGGCGCGCGGTAGCTTCGTCCACGTACTGCGGCACGTAGTAATCCACCGGCTTGCCTTCATATTGGTCGCTCACCTTGCGCCAGGGGCCGACGGCAATGGAAATCAGGTAGGAACTGTGGGGAACACTCTCCTTCCAATCATAGATGGCTTGGCCGGCGGAGTGCGTTACGCTAACCAGCTTGCCATTGGAAACCACAACCTGGCCCTCGGGAACGGTGGTGATGGTTTCGCTGGTTGCCATGTCATTGGGATAGTCCCAGCAGGGAAACCAGTAGTGGTTGAACTCGGTTTCTCCCTGCGACCAGATCTCGCGCGGCCAGTTGGGATAGGCGCGGGTGGGATTAATGAAGAAAAGCCCGGTCTTGGGAAAGCCGTGGTAGACGATGCGCACATTCAACTCACTCGCTTCGTCATAATCACGGTCCAAGGTGATCCAGAGGCGCGGATCTTCGGCTGCAAACTGCAGGCGGATTGCTGAGCTCTGCGCGGGCTGCAATTCGACTGCGTCAACCTGCAGCCCGGAACTGTCCAGATAAAATTTGCGAAAATGTGACAGAAACGGCCGCAGCGTGACCACTTCGTCGCCGATCACTTCGCCCTGGGCCTGGTCAAAGTGCAGCTTCAGCCGGTAATTCTCCACGTGGTAAGCCCTGGGCGGAGGCCATTGCCAGACCTCCGGATTGCCGAACACGTGAGGCTTCTCCTGTGCTGCTGCCGGTGCTGGCCAACATGCAGCTGCACCGAGGCAGATCGCCATGCTGAGGGCCAGGAATTGAAGACGCATAGAAGTAAAAACGCCGATGAAGGATCGAAACATTGCACGTGATCGTTATCTCATAACGAGAGACCGGCTTCATTTTCTACCACAAGCGTGTAGTTGAGCACGGTATCAGGGCTGGGAAACCTGCATTTGTACTTGAGCCGCGTGAATTCCGGTATCAAATGCACTTTCCGGGTGCACCGGAAGGTGCAAAAGCGAACGGTGGATTGCCTGAAGGCTTCTAAAAGGAAACGGTAATCTCGTTGGGATTGCTCTTGGCGGTCGCCGCCGCAGGGGACTTTGTCACGCAATTGCTGGAAGGTGATCCCGTGGACGGCTTAGTCTGCGAGGACGCCCCCGTGGAAGTGCTGGTGCAGGGCGCCGGGCTACCTACAACGGAACTGATGGCGATGGGCGAGCGTCCAGCCGCATGCTTTCCCGATTTACCCCGGTAAGCCCGCGCATGCCTGCCGCTGTGGCTAGTCCGAGGCGGATAAGAAAACTGGCCCTGGGTCTTGGACAGGCCCTGCTGGATGTTTCCGCCGAGGGCCCTGGCCACACTGCCTGATATCCCCGAATTGGCATGCATGATGGCGGATTCGGCCACCGCCTGGGCACGCGCCGCAGGACAAACTGCCGCGCAGAAGATACCCATCGTCAACACGACAAAAATACGGTTGGCCATATGCTGCCCTTCACCCGGCGAGAGTATACCTCAGGAAGCGGAGATAGATGCCTGTTCCTCGCGGGCGCTGTGGGAACCACTAGCCCGAAGGGCTCCGGCAAGCCACTGAGCGCAAACAACTTAGCACAACGTCCAAATTTGCCATTGAACTATTTAGCAAAATAGCTAAGTATATAGCAATGAACTCGATTTCGCGGGTGTTCAAAGCGCTGGCCGACCCCACCCGCCGCCAGATCCTGCAGGAACTGAAGCAGTCGGAGATGGCGGCCGGCGAAATTGCCGCCCGTTTTGAGATATCCGGCCCCTCTATTTCACGCCATCTCGCCATCCTCAAGTCGGCAGACCTGGTCAGCGACCGCCGCTCCGGCAATCACATTCTTTACCGCCTGGAGCCGCACAACCTGGCCAACGCGGTAGGCGACTTTCTGAGCGCGATTTGTCCCACGCAGGTGATCCAGCAGCACAAAATCCGCAGCAGGAGGCGAACATGAAAGTTGCGATCACAGGAGCTACAGGATTTGTCGGCAGCCATCTGGCGCAGGCGCTGCTGGCGCAGGGGCATGAAGTTGTGGCCGTGGCCAGGGGCGTTCGTAAAAGCGAACTGGAGCTGAGCTCCGTAAAGCTGACGTGGTTCGCCAGCGACTTGAGTGATGCCGGGCAACTGGCGCAGGCATTTCAGGGCTGCGACGCGGTTGCGCACTGCGCCGGAATCAACCGCGAAATTGGCGACCAGACCTACGAGAAGGTTCACGTTCGCGGAACGAGAAATGTCGTGGACGCAGCTCAAACAGCGGGCGTGCCCAAGATTGCCATGCTCAGCTTCCTGCGCGCCCGCCCGAACTGCGGCTCGGCCTACCATGAATCGAAGTGGGCTGCGGAGGAAATGCTGCGAAATTCGGGCCTAAACTACACCGTTATCAAGGCGGGAATGATTTACGGCTTGGGCGACCACATGCTCGACCATCTGACAAAAAGCCTTAACACGCTGCCGTTCTTTGCCACCGTCGGCGTGCACGAGCGACCGATTCGGCCCTTGGCAATCGCAGATCTTGTCCGCCTGCTGTGCGCCGCGCTGGTCGAGGGCCGCATGAACCGAAGCACCATCGCGGTTACCGGCCCGGAAGAGCTGCGCCTGAGCGAAGCTGCGCGGCGGGTTGCGCGCGTGCTCGGGAGGCGCATTTACGTATTCCCTGCCCCGGTGTGGTTCCACGGTATGTTTGCCCGCGTGCTCGAGAAGACGATGACGGTTCCGCTGGTGGCGGTGGCGCAAGTACGTATCCTAG
>DASSQB010000478.1:0-3483 GCA_035702725.1 Terriglobales bacterium
CAGCTCCCGTATTCCCACCTCCACTCCCCAGGCCTGCCGCAGCCGCGTCATCACCCGCACCGCCAGCAGCGAATGTCCGCCCAGAGCAAAGAAGTTGTCGTGCCGTCCGACTTTCTCCAGCTTCAGCACCTCGGCCCAGATCTCTGCCAGCTTCCGCTCCATCTCCCCCTGCGGCGCTTCATACTGTTGCGTCGCGTAGGCTTCTTCATCCGGCGCCGGGAGCGCCTTGCGATCCACCTTGCCGCTCTCGGTCAGCGGAAAAGCCTTCAGCACCATGAATTGCGCCGGCACCATGTACTCCGGCAATTCTTCTTTCAAGTACGCTCGCAGCTCGCCGATTCTCAGCTCCTGCCCATCCTTCATGATCAGATGGGCAACCAGGCGCTGATCGCCGCGCTGCTTTTCTCCCGCCAAGACCACCACGCCTTGCTGTACCAGAGGGCACTCACCGAGCACTGCTTCAATCTCCCCCAGTTCCACGCGGTATCCACGGATCTTGATCTGGTCATCCTTGCGTCCCGCCAAATCAATTCTTCCGTCCGCCAGCCAGCGTCCCCAGTCTCCTGTGCGATAGAGGCGCGCTCCCAGCTTTCCGCTGAAGGGATCAGGCACAAACCGCTCCGCAGTTAGAGTGCTGCCGAGGTAGCCGCGGCCCACTCCGTCGCCGCCGATGTACAGCTCACCCGCGACGCCCGGCGGCACAGGCTGCCCCGCCGTATCCAGCAGGTACATGTGGACGTTTCTAATTGGCCGCCCGATGCTCGGCTTTCCATCGCCGCGCCGGTATTCCATGACCGAAGCCTGCACCGTGGTTTCGGTCGGCCCATAGGAATTAAAGAACCTTCTGCCTTGTCCCCATTTCTCTACCAGTTCTTCACCCCATGCTTCTCCGCCAAGCACTACCTGTCCCAGCTTCGGCAATTCCGCGTCCGGCAAATGGCCCAACACTACGGGAGGCATCACAGCCATCGTGATGCCTTCTTCCTGCATCAACCGCACCAGTCCCGGTCCCGGCAGAAGTTCCTCGCGCCGCGCCAACACCAGCGTGGCGCCCGCGCTCAACGTCATCACCATCACGAACATCGATACGTCAAAGCTGAACGAGAAAAACTGAAGGAGCCGATCCTGCTCTCCTGCTCCAAACAACTCTTGCTGCGCGCAGGCCAGATTGACGACGCTGCGATGCTCGATCATGACGCCCTTCGGCTGGCCAGTGGAGCCCGAGGTATAGATCACGTAAGCGAGATGCCGCGAAGTCAGGCCCGTTCGTTCGCGTTCCAGGCCGGTTTCCGGCTGGTCTTTCCACGGCTGGGCTTCGCGTCCCAGGTTGACGACCTGCAGTCCCGCCCGCACCGCCGGGAAGCGATCTTCCACGTCACCTTGTATCAGCAAAACAGCGGGTGCCGAATCGTCCAGCATGTAGCGCAGGCGTTGCACGGGATAGGTGTAATCCAAAGGCACGTACGCACCTCCGGATTTCAGGATGCCAAGGAGGCCAATCACCATCTCCATGCTGCTCTCCGCGCAAATAGCCACTCGCGTGTCGGGCGTGACCCCCAGAGTGCGAAGATAATGCGCCAGTTGATTGGCACGGCAGTTCAGCTCCTGGTACGTTAACCGGCTGCCCTCGTACACCAACGCCACTGCCCGCGGAGTCCTTCGCGCCTGTGCCTCAAATAATTCATGCACGCACTGCTCGCCTGGATACGCGGCCGCAGTGTCATTCCAGGCAAAGAGCACCTGCTGCCGTTCACTCTGGCTAAGCAGAGAAAGGTGTTGCACTTGCTGGTTTTCATCGGCAACCATGCTTTCCAGCAGCTGGCGAAGATACCCAAGGTATCGCTCGATCGTCGCCGGCTCGAACAGGGCGCTTGCATATTCCACGCCGCCAACGATACGGTCCCCCGCTTCGCGCAGCATCAGCGTGAGATCGAACTTAATCACGACGTGCGGAGCAGCTTGCAGAGGCCTGGCCTCTATCCCAGGGAAGTCAAGATGCGATCGCGCAATGTTCTGCCAAACGAACATCACCTGGAACAATGGACTATGGGCCAGGCTTCGTTCCGGTCGCGCCAGTTCAACGACCTGTTCGAAAGGAACATCCTGGTTCTGCTGCGCCGCCAGCGATTGCGTCTTCACCAGCTCCAGCAATTGGCCGACCAATAAGGCCTCCGGAAGCTTAACGCGCAACGCCAGCGTGTTCACAAAAAACCCGATCAGCTTCTCGATCTCCGCGCGCCCTCGGTTCGCCACCGACGTTCCAATCACCACGTCCTTCTGCCCCGACAACCGCGCCAGCAACGCTGTCCAGCCGGCGAGCAGCGTCATGAACAGTGTCGCTCCATGCCGCTGGCCCAATGCTTTCAAACCCGAGGTCAATCTTGCATCCAGCGCCAGCTCAACTATTCCGCCCACGTAGTCCTGCTGCGCCGGCCGCGCCCGGTCCGCTGGCAACTCCAGCAGAGTCGGCGCTCCCTCCAGCATTGCCTGCCAATATTCCCCTTGCTCCTCCAGGATCCCGCCGGTAATCCACTTCCTCTGCCATATCGTGTAATCGGCATATTGCACCGCAGGTTCCGGCAGGGGGGCATCTTCCCCTTTCACGTAGGCACGATAGAGCTTGTTTAGCTCATCCAGAAACACCCCAGTGGACCAGCCATCAAAAATCACGTGATGCATGGTAAAGAGCAGGGCATGCCGATCTTCCGCCAGACAGATCAACCGGCCACGGATCAGCGGCCCGCGTTCCAGGTCAAACCGGGCTCCGGCTTCCTGCTCGACGAAAGCTTGCAGCTTTGTCCGTTGATCTTCTGCATGGCGCAGATCTTGCTCTACCAGGTGGAATCTGCACTCCTTCATGCCGCCGATCTCCTGGACTGGTTCTCCCTCTGCCAGCGTGAACGTCGTTCGCAAAATCTCATGCCGGGCCACGATCCTGTCCAAAGCCCGGCGCAGAGCGGCGCGATCAAGGGCTCCGCGTAATTCCACGCTTATGGCTATGTGATAGGCACGGCTTACGCCCTCAATTTGCGCCAGAAACCACAGCCGCTGCTGCGCAAACGACATCGGTACGTACTCCCCGCGCTCGCTTCTGGTGATCGGCGGCAGTTCCGTCTGCTTGGCCTGTTCCACGCTCCGCACCAGTTCCGCCAGCACCGGATGCGCAAACAGCTCCCGTATTCCCACCTCCACGCCCAGCATCTGCCGCAGCCGCGTCATCACCCGCACCGCCAGCAGCGAGTGTCCGCCCAGAGCAAAGAAATTGTCGTGCCGTCCCACACGCTCCAGCTTCAGCACCTCGGCCCAGATCTCTGCCAGCTTCTGCTCCATCTCTCCCTGCGGAGCTTCGTATTGTTGCGTCGCGTAGGCTTCTTCATCCGGCGCAGGCAGCGCCTTGCGGTCCAGCTTGCCGTTCGTCGTCAGCGGCAGCTTCTCCAGCCGCACGTACGCCGCCGGCACCATGTACTCCGGCAGCTTCGCCCC
>DASSQB010000479.1:0-2452 GCA_035702725.1 Terriglobales bacterium
ACGCCGCCCCAGCCCACCAGCACGGCGACATACTGCTCGCCGTTGACTTCGTAAGCGACGGGTCCGGCCATGACGCCGGTTTGCGCCGGAAATGACCACAGCTTCTGGCCGTTATCGGCGCGATAGGCTTCGAAATTGCCCCCGGCTGTGCCTTCGAAAACCAGGTTGCCGGCGGTGGAGAGCACGCCGCCGTTCCAGGGGCCGGGCCGCTCCACTGCCCAGGCCGATTTCTGGCGCACCGGATCCCAGGCAAGGAGCTTACCTTTTACGCTGGCGAGGATGGCCTGTTTGATTTTGGGATCCTGGGGCATACCGGCGGCCACCATATCCAGACCGAAGTTGCCGGCCAGTTGACTCATGGCAAAGTGGTCCGGCGACTTGTATTCGAACCCGCTCTCGTTCACTGGAATGTAAACCAGCCCCGTTAGCGGGCTATAGGACATTGGCTGCCAACTGTGCGCGCCAAGCGGGCCCGGCACCACAGGCGGCGGCTGATCGCCAGGATAGCGGGCATTAGCGGTCTCCAAAGGGCGGCCGCTCTTCGTGTCCACGCCGGTGGCCCAGTTGATATAGGTGAAGGGCTGGGCGGAAATCAGCCTGCCGTTGGCTCGGTCCAGAACATAAAAGATCCCGTTCTTAGCCGCCTGCATGAGCACCTTGCGCGGGCGGCCCTCCACGGGTATCTCCGCCAGAATGATCTGTTGGCAGGCATCGTAGTCCCACACGTCGCCGGGCGTTTCCTGGTAGTGCCAGACGTAGCGGCCGGTCTCCGGCTTCAGAGCGACAATGGAGGCAAGAAAAAGATTGTCGCCTCCGCCTGGACTGCGGATGCGCCGGTTCCAGGGCACGCCGTTGCCCACGCCGATATAAAGCAGGTCAAGTTCCGGATCGTAAACAATGGAATCCCAGACCGTGCCTCCGCCGCCATACCTCCACCACTGCCCGGTCCAGGTTTTGGCGGCCTTGGCCAGAATGGGTTGCTCGAAGGGCTTGGAGGTATTGCCGGGAACGGTGTAGAAACGCCACACCAGCCTGCCCGTTTCGGCATCGTAGGCGGAGACATAACCGCGGGCGTCCAGTTCCGCGCCACCATTCCCGATGAGAACTTTGCCTTTCACTACGCGGGGCGCGCCGGTGATGGTGTAGCGCCGCGCAGGATCAACGGTCAGCTTCTGCCACACCGGCTTGCCGGTGGCGGCGTCGAGGGCGACCAGACGGCCGTCCAGTGTGCCCACATAAACTTTGCCTTGCCACACGGCCACGCCACGGTTCACCACATCGCAGCAGGCGTTCACAGCCCACTGCGGCGGCACTGTGGGATCGTAGGACCAGAGCAGCCTGCCGGTTGCGGCGTCGAGCGCTACCACTTTGCTCCAGGCGGTGGTGAAGTACATGACGCCATCCACTACCAGCGGTGTAGCTTCCTGCCCGCGGTGCGTGTCCAGGTCGAAGTACCAGGCCAGGCCGAGGCTACCTGCATTTTGATCGTTGATCTGCTTCAGCGGGCTGAAGCGCTGCTCGGTGTAAGTGCGGCCGTGGGTGAGCCAGTTTTGGGGCTCCGCATCAGCATTCAGGAGGCGCGAGGCGTTGACCTGTGCGGCGCCCTTGGGCTTTTGAGGTTGCGCGGGAGCAGCGGCCACCGAGCCGCTCACACAGGCCAGAACTGCCAGCGCCGGGAGGCACCATTGTCTCCAGATCCGCAGATATGCTCTCTGCCGCGTCATCATGGTTTTGTGCTACCATCCCCGACTCGAAAGCGGAGGAGAAAATGTCGAGCGCAGCCATCAGCAGCAGCCTTATGAATGTCTACAAGGAATACGGGCGGCCAGACGTGCACATCGGCGCCAGCGAGGAGGAATCGCCTTACGTTCCCTTTGTAGAGAACGTCTTCATTCGCCACCTTGCCTTTGACGTCCGTCACAACTCCTTCGCCAACATCTTGTGGGTAAAGACGGGCGGAATTCTTGGCCGTCACCGTCATCGCGGCCCGGTGTTCGCCTGCACGCTGGAAGGGAGCTGGCGCTACATGGAGTACGACTGGGTGGCGCAGCCCGGCAGCTACGTCCAGGAGAGCCCGGGGGTGATCCACACGCTGGTGTCCGATCACGGTATGAAGACCTTTTTCTGGCTGAACGGCTCACTTGAGTTTTACGACGACAAAGACAATCTGCTCGACACCCTGGACGTCTTCTGGATGATGGACCACTACCTGAGCTACTGCCACGAGCACGGGCTCAAGATCAACCAGAAGCTGTTCGTTTAACGCTACACTGCCACAGCGTGCCGGACCAGGATGGAGCGGACCGCGCTCACGATTTTCTCCTCGCTGGGCAGCACGTATTTCTCCAGCGGCTCGCTGTAGGGAATCGAGGTGTCGAGGGCGGTGACCATGCGCACCGGCGCCTTCAGGTATTCGAAGCCGCGCTCGGCTACTTCGCCGGCAATGATGGCC
>DASSQB010000480.1:0-2454 GCA_035702725.1 Terriglobales bacterium
GACGGCCATCGCTAGGTTCGATCCTGTTTGGGCTGATTCCCTTCGCGGGCTTATGTTTCTCGGTGAGCCTCTGGGACCGTGTGTATCCCATCGTTTTCGGGATTCCCTTCAATTTCTTCTGGCTGATTAGCTGGTTATTGCTGACGCCGCTGTGCATGTGGGGCGCTTACCGGCTGGAGAAGCGGCACGCCACCGACAAGGAGACAACGAAAATTGGATCCTAAGATAGTGGCCCTTTCCATTATTTCGGGCATCGTGTTGGTGGGCTCGCTGGTGGGTTTCTATGCGCGCTCTCACCAGAAGATGAACCTAGAACAATGGACGGTAGGGAGCCGGGGATTCGGCATGGTGCTGGTCTGGCTGCTAATGGCGGGCGAGGTGTACACCACATTCACCTTTCTCGGAGCCAGTGGCTGGGCATATTCGAAGGGCGGTCCAGTTCTTTACATTCTCGGGTATCAGCCGTTGATGTACGTAGTGTCGTTTTACCTTCTTCCCCAAGTTTGGGAGCTTGGCCGCAAACACAAGCTGCAGACGCAGGCGGATTTTTTCCAGCTGCGCTATGGCAGCACCTACTTGTCGGCCTTTGTAGCACTGGTTGGAGTGGTGTGCCTGATTCCGTATCTGCAGGTGCAGTTGACGGGGCTAGGGGCCATTGTGGAGGTCGCCAGCTACGGTGCGGTTTCACGCACGACAGCAATGATCATTGCATTCGCGCTGGTGGCGGCGTTTGTGTTTGTAAGCGGAATCCGGGGGATCGCCTGGGTCAGCATCCTGAAGGATGCGTTGCTGCTGGGAGCAGCATTGTTCGTGGGCATTGCGATTCCCTATATCTATTTTGGGGGCGTGGGCCCGATGTTTGCGGCCCTGATCAAGGCCAAGCCCCATCACCTGGTCATGCCGGGCAGCACGCCCAACCTCGGGCATGGCTGGTACATCTCGACGGTGCTGCTGGTTGCGCTGGGCTTCTACATGTGGCCGCAGTTTTTCGCGGCGGCGTACACGGCGCGAAGCGCCAACATTCTGCGCCGAAATGCGGTGATCATGCCACTGTACAGCGTAACCATGCCGCTGATGTTTTTCGCGGGCCTGACCGCGGTTCTGGTGCTGCCAGGGCTCGCGGACAGCAACCTGGCGCTGCTGACGATCGTACGCAAGACATTTCCGGCGTGGTTCCTGGGGTTGATTGGCGGGGCGGGCGCTCTGACGGCCATGGTGCCCGCGGCTACTCAACTGCTCTGTGGAGCCACCCTGTATGCGAAGAACCTGTACCGTCCGATTTTCTCGCCGGGAATGACGGATGCGCAGGTAGCAAAGCTGGCCAAGATTTTTGTGCTCGTGCTTACGACGGGAGCACTGATTTGCGCCATAACAACTGCACTCACCTTCGTGGAGCTGCTTCTGCTGGGGTTTGCCGGCGTGGCGCAGCTCTTCCCAGGAGTTGTGTTCGGACTGTATTGGCCGCGAATCAGGGCGCGGGCCGTCCTGGCCGGGATGTTCAGCGGTCTGGCCATCGCGGTCGGACTGATGCTGGCCAAGCATGATCCTTACTACGGGGTGAACGCAGGCTTCCTCTCCCTGTGCTGCAATTTTGTCGTGACGGTGGCGCTCACGCTGCTGAGCCCCGCTGAGCACCCGGGAATGGGCGCACTGACGGCTGGTGATGCGACCATCGTCAAAGCCGCAGTATCTTGAGATACCGACCGGAGTGTTCTCGGGGTCCCAACCACACAATCAGCGGCCTTCCTGCAGCACTCGCTCTCTTGGAGATTCCGCCGACGCTGCCCCTTCCAGAGCACGCGCCTTATTTCCGTGAAAGAAGAACAGATGGATCAGGAACATGACCACCAGCACCCCTCCGAATGTGCAAACGATGGTGGCGCCGGTTGGGGTATCGAGCGTGACTGAGAAGTAGACGCCCAGCGCTGACACCAGGGTTCCCATCGTCCATCCAATGGCGAGGCGCGGGCCGACTTTATCTGCAAAGAGCATGGCGCCAACCGAAGGAACGATGAGGTAACAGAACACCAGCAGTACTCCGGCGATGGCGACCGAAGAGGTGACGACAAACCCAAACGAGGCGTAGAAGAGAAAATCCCAAAGCCGGACATTGATGCCCTGCCGCTCGGCCTCGGTGGCGTTGGTGGAAATCAAAAGAAATTTTCGGCGGAAAATGTAGTGGAACAAGCCGACAGCCCCGTAAAGGAGTGCCGTTTGGGCGACCTCCGGCTTTGAGACCGCGAGGATGTTGCCGACCAGCATGTCCTTGAGGTGCTCAGTTTCCCCGGTGGCCTTGCTCATGGCAAGGATTGCAGCAGCAGAGGCGACCGCATAAGCGATGCCGATAAAGGCTTCCTGAGGAATGTGTCCGCGGCGAGTGCGAGCAAGGGCGAAGATGCCGGCTCCCAGAAAAGTGAAGCCCAGGCTCAGGAAATACGCGCCCCGGCCGTGGGG
>DASSQB010000481.1:0-13502 GCA_035702725.1 Terriglobales bacterium
GTGAACGGGACCAATGCGGCCAAGCTGAGGGCGACAGCCAGATAGACGCGGGATAGCCTGTGGTTCAGTTTCACAGCGGTTCGAATGTGGAAATGGGGTACTCGCGACTTTACACAACCGCAGGCCAGTTCTCAAGTAACCAGCCGGACAGCGGCGAAGGGACAGGCTGCCGGGTAACGCACGCATATGCTTTTGGTGGACCACGTTTGTAACTTGCTTCGGGTTCCAGCCCAGTGCTGCAATCACCTTTCGCGCAATGCTTATGAAGCACACAACAGGAAGTACGGTAAAACCTGCTCTGCGTGAAGTTCTGGCTACCTCCCACGTTGCGGCTGTTAGCGTCGCTGTGCTTTTCCTATGGTCCCTTGACTTGGCTTTCCGCGCTCTGTGGTTTCCACTGTCGAGGGTATTGGAATACTTGTTTACCGCCGTGGCCATTCTGGACATTCCGTACATCCCAACAAGACTCACGGTTTACGACCGCATCATGATGCTTATTCCGATTGAATATCTATATGGTGCCGTTTTCAGCCTTGCTGCGGCCTTGCTGCTGGCTCGGTGGGTGTACGGTATGGGCCCGCTTCGCAGCTTGGCCAGGTACCGCAGCAGAATGCGTTGGAGGAAGCATGCTTAGACTGAAGAAGGCTCTGGTAGAGAGTTTCGTCGGGGCTATAGCTGTGGGCTGGGTATTCGCACAAGGGGTACTCCACTTTGCCTACATCTTCAGCGTACCGATTGTGAGTTGGGTGACTCGACGTGAATACAACGGAATCATCAACCGCCCCATTTCGCCGGGCTTCTCCATCCAGGATGCCCTGCCTGAATTAGTCCGGTCAGTTTCGCTTCTTGTGCTGGCATACATTCTGCTGCGCTGGCTCTACTTCAAACCACTGGAAGAAGAAACGGCCGATCCAGTTTCCGAAGCAGGCGCTTAGCTACGCAGGGCTCTCAACGGGCGCTCCGTCTGCCACAGCTCATAGAGGTAGCCGTCGGGGCCACGGAAATAAACCCAAGCTTCTGATTCATCGCCATAGACTTCCGTAACAAACTCAACACCTCGCGCCTCCAACTCTTTCCTCGCCGCGCGCACATCTTCCACCTGAAAACCCAGCACCGGGCAAGTGTGAAGCTGGTAGAAGCGGCTCTCCGGCCCGAACACCTCGAACAGTTGTCCCGAGGGCATTTCAAACTGCACCAGGTCTTTCCCCTGGTGAATGAGGGGAAGGCCGAGCATCTCGCCAAAGAAGCTCGCGGCTGATTTCAGATCGGCGGTGCGCACTCCTGCCCAGGTGTAGCCCAGCACTCGCATGGCGCTCTCCTCACTCCCTCACTGTCGCGCGGCGGGAATTTACATCGCTGGTCCGGCCTGCGATGCGACCACGGCCGACTCAATCAATCGTTTCCGTTTCACTTCCCAGGGCCAGTTCGGAGACCACCTGGCCGCTGGCCTTATCAATCTTCTGCACAACCTTGGTGTGCACGACCTCGGCCTGGCCCGTTCTGGTTTGCCAAACGAGTTGATAGCGAAAGCGGGCCGTTTCCTTAAGGACCATGGGTTCGGGGTGGTCGGATATGTTCTTGGACCGCTCAAAGGCGCTGTCCGCCGGTTCGCTCCGCGCCTTGGCCTGAAGCGAGGGTGTGCGCGCCTGGTCAACCGTGTTCCACTTCCGAGGATCGTCGCCTTCAGCCTGCAGTTCCGCCGTGCTCACGGCCGAGAGCAGCACGAAATGACCGCCGTCAATCCTGACGATTTGGGAGTAGCCCGGTTGTTGCCCTTGATTTTTCAGGTGAAACTCGGTAGCCAGTGCTGGTGCGCCGGGGTCGCGGACGTCGTATACAAGAACTCGATCACGATACAACGCGATCAGCCATGTGCCCTGGCTGGCGTAGGCATCAATGTAGGGTACCGGAGCCATCCGGCCCCGACCTGTCACTTTCAGTTGGGCCTCATCCCTTAGCGGCACTACCATCAGGTCACGCTGCCCATTGTCGCCAAATTTATCGAAGACCAGACAGTCGCCGTGTAGGTGCGTGCTCAGGTCGGAATCGGCCTGGGCCACACCGCACGTGGCCACCAGTAATAAAACAATCAGATGTCCGCAACTGCGATTGGCCATACGGTTCGTCCTCTCTGTGAACCATAGACGCCCCGCGGCGCCTTATTTCACTCACACATCCAGCCGCTTCTCGTATTCGACGGTCTCCCCATATTCCAGATTGCGGCGCAGGATACGCAGGTACATTGCCCAGCAGAAACAAGAAACCCGCCAGTGCTCGTTCTCCTCCGGCCAGCCGGTGTGATAGAAGCGAACCCGGGTTGCGCCCTTCCCTTCTGGATGTAATTCGCAGCCTACGCGGGTTCCCATCCAGTCGCGATGGGCTTGCGTCATCTGCAGTTCGAAGGAAGAAGGCGCCACGTGCCGGGTCACTTTGGCCTGCCAGTCGTATTGCGGCCCGAAGTACAGGCGAACGGTGCCGCCTTCGCACATTTCCCCGTTCGAAGTCTTCGTCCACCATTTCTCCAGGCCGGCGGGCGTGGCGAACATTTCGAACACCCGCGCCGGTGGCGCCTTGACTGTAAATTCGTGGATGATATCCGCCATGCGATCTTCCGCTGATCTGGCGTTGTAGACGGCCGATGGCCTTCGAGGTTATCGGAATTTGTTCGGTAATGATCGCCCCGCCGGCAAGAAGGTGATATTCCCGCCGGTTGTTGACCGAAATGGTCCGCTGTACGATAGCGGAACTCATGCCGTTTTCCGACCTGGCACTCGCAAAACGCTTGGAGCGTGCCGAAGGGCATGCGTCCGCGCAGTACGCGGAAGCACGCCGGCGCCTATTCCCCGAAAGCGGTGCCGGATGGATGGAATGCGCGGGAGCTTATGCTGTGTTTGATCAGGTCGACTCCCCCGTCACTCAGACTTTCGGACTCGGCATTTTCGGGGAATTGACCCCCGCGGCGCTTGATGCCATTGAACGCTTTTTTGAGCAACGAGGCGCGCCGGTGCTCCACGAAGTGTGCCCGTTTGCTGGAGTTGGGGCGCTCGACCTGTTGTGCCGCCGTCATTACCGTCCGGTCGAGCTCAGCAACGTTCTATACCAGCCCATTACGCGACTCAGCAGCGAGCAGCCGAGTTCCCCGAATGCACGGGCCATAGGACCCGATGAGGCGCACCTTTGGACCGATATCAGCACGCGCGGCTGGGCCCACGAGCACCCTGAACTGTGCAATTTTCTGCTGCAAGTTGGAGCGATATCTTCCACGCGCGCCGATAGCGTGTGCTTCCTGGCCGAACTTGATGGAAAACCGGGGGCTGCCGGTGTGCTCTGCATCCACAGCGGGGTTGCGTTGTTTGCCGGAGCGGCGACAGTTCCCGAACTGCGCCATCGCGGCCTGCAAACCGCCCTCCTGCACGAGCGCATGCGCTACGCCGTCACGCATGGTTGTGACCTCGCCATGCTTGTGGCCGAGCCAGGCAGTGATTCTCATCGTAATGCCGAGCGGAAAGGCTTCCGCGTTGCCTATACCCGCACGAAATGGCGCCTTCTTCGCTAGTAGGTTACGACACAGCGGGACCGCGAGGCGGCCAGCGCCCACCGCTGACTACCGGCTCCCGATTACTCTCCCGGCTTTTGCTTCCTCCACTGCACTTTGCTATAAGCGTTCTAAGTCATCGCCAAACACCTTGCCTCCTCTTGCGCCAAGCTCGCTGCCCAAGGCCGACTACGCCGCGCAGGACGAACGTTTTGCCTCCGCGTTTGCCGTCCTCCAGCAGGCCATTGCCGACCGCGCTTTCCCCGGCTGTGCTGTCTCGGTTCTGCATCGTGAAAGGTTGGTCGCGCTCAAGGGGCTGGGCCGGTTCACTTACGATCCCGGCTCGCCTGCCGTCGGCGCGGATACCATCTTCGACCTCGCCTCAGTTTCCAAAGTCGTGGCCACGACGCCCATGGCCATGCTGCTCTACGAGCGTGGGCAGCTCGACCTGGAAGCACCGGTCGTTTCGCTGCTGCCCGAGTTTGCCGGCGATGACCCACGCCGCGACCTGGTGACCGTGCGCATGCTGCTGGCCCACTCCTCCGGCCTGCCCGCCTACGAGCGCCTGTTCGAGCAGACGCATAGCCGTGATGAACTAATTCGTGCAGCTCTGAGCACGCCCCTTACTGCTGATCCGGGCACGCGCGCCGAATACAGCGATATCGGCTTCATTATCCTGGGCGAACTGCTGGCCCGGCTGGCTGACGAGCCGCTCGACCGCTTCTGCCAGCGCGAGATCTTTGGCCCCCTGGGCATGGCGCGCACTTGTTATTGCCCTCCTGCCGCCTGGCGTGCCCAAATCCCGCCCACGGTAGACGACCGCACCTTCCGCCATCGCGTGGTGCAAGGCGAAGTCCACGACGAAAACGCCAGCGTTATGGGCGGCATCTCCGGCCACGCGGGAGTTTTCGCACCCGCCGCCGATGTGGCGCTTTTCGCCCACGCCATGCTGAATGGCAGCCAACCTATCCTGCGCCCCGAAACTCTGGCGCTCTTCACCCGTCGTCAGCCGACCCCGCCGGGCACCTCGCGTGCCCTGGGCTGGGATACGCCTTCTCAGCCTTCTCAATCCGGGCAGCATTTGTCTTCCACGGCATTCGGCCACCTGGGCTACACTGGGACTTCCCTATGGATCGATCCCGGGCTTCAACTCGCAATTACCCTGCTGACCAACCGCACCTGGCCGGACCACACCAACCAGGCGATCAAGCAGGTGCGCCCGAAGTTTCACGACTCGGTGGTGGAAGCCCTGGCCTGAGCGGCCACAGGATCCGCATGCGCCGCAGTGCCGGGCGTGTCGCCGCAGTGGTTGCGGTTACGGTCGCGGTGCTCGGCTACTTGTCTGACCTGTTAGTGATTTCCTTTCACCCCCAGCCTGTTTTTCCCATTCTGGATGCCATCGTTCTGGGTGCGCTTTGCGGTGCTATCGCATGGTCTTACCAGCGCCGGCAAAACCGCTACCTGGCCGAGCGCCTGGAAGTAATCGCCGATATGAACCACCACGTCCGCAACGACCTGCAGGTGATCCAGTACTCGGCTTATATGACCAGGGACAAGGAGCACATCCAACGCATCGAGCAATCCCTGGGCCGCATTGATTGGGCGCTGCGCGAGGTGCTCACCGGCAAGCAACTGCGCTCTGGCACCGAGCGCGGAACAAAAGAATGAAGCGCACCGGCGGCAAGATTTCCCGTCTGCGCACGGAAGCCCGCAATTCCGCTGCCGCCCGCCTGGACACCAGCTCTGCCCTTGAGATTACCCGCGTCATCAATGCTGAAGACGCCAAGGTGGCGCCCGCCGTGCGCCGCGCTCTGCCCCAGATAGCCCGTGCCATAGACCTGATTGCGGCTGCCCTGGAGCGCGGTGGGCGGCTGCTCTACGTCGGCGCCGGAACCAGCGGCCGCATTGCCGCCCTGGACGCCGCCGAGTGCCCTCCCACCTTCAACACTGACCCGCGCATGGTGCAGTTTGTGATGGCCGGCGGCACCAAAGCCCTGGGCGCTGCGGTAGAGGCCAATGAGGATTCCCGTGCCCTCGGGCGCCACGATATGGCCGCCAAGAAGCCGGGCAAAAACGATGTGGTGTTTGGCATCGCCGCCAGCGGGCGCACTCCTTACACCATCGCCGCCCTGGAGTACGCGCGCCGCCACGGTGCCAAGGCTGTGGCTCTTGCCTGCAACCGCGCCTCCGCCCTTGGCAAAGCGGCCGACATTTCCATCGTGGTGGAGGTGGGGCCCGAGGTGGTGGCCGGCTCCAGCCGCATGAAGGCGGGAACCGCACAGAAAATGGTGCTAAATATGCTCTCCACCGGCGCCATGGCACGCCTCGGTTACGTGTACGGCAACCTTATGGTCAACGTGCATCTGAAGAACCGCAAGCTGGTGCAGCGAGGTATTTCGATCCTGGAGAGTGCAGCGGAAGTGGACGAAGGCCAGGCGCGCCGGACCCTGCGCCTGGCGGGCAACCGCGTGCCAGTTGCCCTGGTGATGCTGCGGGCGGGGGTGGGTCGCTGGGAAGCGGAAACCTGCCTGCGCTCCGCCAAAGGTCATGTCCGGAAGGCCATCGCCAGCGCCATCCGTCATCGCACCAACGGTCAGGGAACTAAGTGAATTTACTGATCGCCACCCCTCAGGTTGTGGCTACAATGGGCTCGTAATCTCGGAAAACCCGTTACATGGAAAATTGACATGGGGCTTATTTAACCGTGGACAAATTCGTAGTGCGCGGCGGCAACCCGCTGCTCGGAACCATCCGCGTCAGCGGGGCGAAGAACGCAGCCTTGCCTGCCATGGCCGCTGCCCTGCTCACCGAAGAGCCTGTCATCCTGGAGAACATTCCGCAGGTCCAGGATATTGAGACCACCCGCAAGCTGCTGGCCGCCATGGGAGCGGAAGTGGAGTTGGGCTATGGCCGCGCTCACCATCGCACCACCATCTGCTGCCGCGACCTGATTTCGCCAGAGGCTTCCTACGACCTGGTGAAGACCATGCGCGCCTCCACCCTGGTGCTGGGGCCGCTGGTAGCGCGTGCCGGACGTGCCCGCGTCTCCCAGCCCGGGGGCTGCGCTATCGGCGCTCGCCCCATTGACCTGCACATCAAAGGGCTGGAGAAACTGGGCGCCACCATCGAGCATGAGCACGGCTATGTGCTGGCCCACGCCAAGCGCCTGCGCGGGGGCGAAATCTTCTTCGACAAGATTACCGTCACCGGCACCGAAGACCTGCTGATGGCCGCCTGCCTGGCGGAAGGCGAAACCGTGATGCAGAATTGCGCCCGCGAGCCCGAAGTGGCCGACCTCGCCGCCCTGCTCAACAAGATGGGCGCGAAAGTCGAGGGCGCCGGCACCGCCACCATCCGCGTGCAGGGTGTCGAGAAACTTCATGGCGCCCGCCATCGCATCATCCCCGACCGGATTGAGGCAGGCACCTTCATTATTGCCGCCGCGCTGACTGGCGGCGACCTCAACGTGGCGGGTTGCGAGCCGCGTCACCTCCAGGCCGTGCTGCAGAAACTTGAGGAAGTCGGAGTCAAAATCGTGCCCGCAGTGGATGCCGTGCGCGTGATCGGCAACGGCGAGCTTACGGCCTCCGATATCAACACCGAAGAGTATCCCGGCTTCCCTACCGACATGCAGGCGCAGTACATGGCGCTGGCCACGCAGGCCCAGGGCAGCTCGGTGATAACCGAAAACATCTTCGAAAACCGCTTTATGCATGCGCTGGAGCTGGTGCGCATGGGCGCCGATATCAAGGTGGAAGGGCGGCGCGCCATTGTGCGCGGCAAGACGCCGCTGAGCGCCGCCGCGGTGCAGGCTTCTGACCTGCGCGCTTCCGCCTCCCTGGTGCTGGCCGCGCTGGTGGCCGATGGTGAAACCATCATTGACCGCGTTTACCACATTGACCGCGGCTACGAGCGCATCGAGGAGAAATTGCGCGGCGTGGGCGCGCAGATGCGTAGAATTGGCCAGCTTTTCCCTAAGCGGGCCGTCGTCGGGGTGGCGACGGTCTAAAGCTCCGCCTCGGGTGAGGCTGGGGCTCTGCCATGCAAGTCGCCGCTAAACTGTGCCCGTAGACTATCAAGCCAGGGACCAGCGCCGAGCCGCTCGCCGCAGCCCGTGGAATCTTCTGCTCTTTCTTTTTGCCATCATTGCCGTGGCTGGCACATGGATCGGCATGGTCGAACTGCTGCTGGCCTTGCGCGTGCAGTTCCGCCCGCCCGATGCTTTCCTGTTTGACGGCACTCGCTGGGGAAACATTGTCACCCATGTATTGCCGGGCTTTCCCGCTATTGCCGCCGGTTTGCTCTGTGGCAATGTGCTGGTATGGTTGATCCCGCCGGCCCGCCGCGCGCTGACCATCGAGAGCTCTCACGGAACGAACTTCAAGTCGTCAAACCGGGCCTTGGCAAAAGGCCTTGTCCTGGTGCTGGCAATCACGGCGCCCGTCGCAATGCTGAGCGCCACACGGTATTTCTATCTCACGCCCAGCCACATCTGCTACCGGCCCTTCTGGTTCAGCCCGGTACGGAGCTATCAATGGATGGATGTCCGCGGCATCGAGACTAACTGCTGGCACAACCGCAGCGTTCAATTTACCTACACCCTGTTGCTGAGCGATGGCACACGCCTGGGCATTCTGGAAACGTCGAAAGATTTTCTCCACGCCTATCCTGCGCTCTCTTCGGCGCTCAGCCCTTATTCCTACGAGTTCACATACGTGGGCAACCCGAGTTGTTTAGGAACCGTCTCCAGAAGGCTTCGCGTGGTGCTGGCCAACCGGCCGAGCCCGCTGCACTGAGTTGTGCAGCAAGTCCTTCACAGCTTTACTTCGCTGATCTGAATAGTCGGTTCCACGTTGGTGTACTTGGGAATGTCGGCCATTATTTCCTTCACATGCGGGCCGAAGCTTTTCTGGAATGTATCCACGGAATCGAACAGCAAGTGTCCCAGAGCCACATAGGTGGGCGGTGAGCCCGCCTCCGCGCCGCAGATGCCCCGCTCCACGGCTACGCCCTTCAGTGCCGCTCCCACCAGGCGCTGCACCAGGGGCATGTGGCGGTTGCAGTAATACTCAATGTCGAAGTGGGTACCTTTTTTGTTGGGATAGAACACGCTGACCTTCACCATCGCAAGCCTCCGGAGAATGACCAAGGCGAAGCAGCGTGAGTATACGCCTGCGTAGGAAGAAGACATTTTGGCTGTTGAGGGTTGAAGATGTTGCGTGTCTAAGGACCTTAGTTCTGCAGAGAATTTTGCAAATCGTCAATCGACAATCTTCAATCGTCAATTGTCCCAGGCGCCGGCGTCCCATCACGTCCGTAGAACGTGATGGGGTATCGCCGGCAGTCGCGAAGGCACAACTCTCCTTCGTGCATGTGGAACTGATGATAGCGGCGGCGTCTCGCTAGTTCTCGCCAGGGCATTGCTCGGTGTGCGAAGGCGTGCTTCACGCCGCTTCCGGCAGGCGCGTTTGCGTATCGGCAATGATGAAGTGGGTATCTATAAAGCGCTCGTAGTCGGCCGCGTGCTGGCGCCGGTCGCTGCGCTCGCTGTAAACCCAGTAGACCTTGTCGCCGTCAATCCGCGTAATTGCCTTGCGAATGCCGGCCTTATCTTTCACCACCACCCCTGGCTGCAAATAGTTGAACATAAGCACCACCTATTCAGAATGAAAGTAAGGTTTTACCCAATCCGCCGGCTTTAACACCATGCGGCTCTCCAGCCAAACGGCAACCGGAGTGTGCAGCACCAGGTGCTGCAGAATGTCCTCTGACGGCACCTCCGTCCAGCTTCTTTCCTGGTCCTGAATTAGCTCCAGAACGCTGCCGCGAACGCGGTAAAAAGCAAAGCTGCCGTCCAGGCACTCCACCGCCAGCCCCACGCTTGAGGGCAGGCTGCGTAATTCGCGGCAGATGGCAGGAGACCTCGGCATATAGATGGTTTTCGCCCAGGCTGCCTGGCTGCCTGAGGCTTCCCGTGTCCATATCTTTAGTTCGATGAGGGGTGCCTGTAAGGTCGGGTTGCCTGCCCGGCCAAAATAAGAAATCAGGTGATATCAACTGAAATCCAGCTGTGTGGCTCTTCTTTGGCAGCTCAGAGGATTTTCACCACAGCCCGGAGCATCAACTCTTGCCTACCCAATGAAAAAAGCCGCGGTTACACGCGGCTCTTAATTGATTACGAATTGATTCCTGCGGTTGCCCGCAGAATGGTTGTTAGTGCCGGCGCCGCCCGCCGCGGCCCCCGCGGCCGTTGTGGCCCCGGCCTCCGCGCCCGCGGTCGCCCCCCGGACGGCCTTCGCGTCCGCCGCCGCCCGGCCGCCCTTCCCCATGACGGGCTTCCACCCGGTTGAAGTTCGGCTCGTGCTCCTCCGTCTCCGAGTATTCGCCGCCGCCTTCGATGGTCATGCTGCCGGTGCTCGCCTCCTCCGGCGCCTCAGCCCCGCCTCCGCCCATTTTGGCGCGCTGCTCCTTAAGGATGGCCTTGCGCGATAACCGTATTCGGTTACCCTCGATGGAGAGCACCTTCACCAGCACCTGATCGCCTTCCTTGAGTTCGTCGCGGATGTCCTTGATGCGGTGCTCAGCGACTTCGCTGATGTGCAGCAGGCCGTCGGTGCCGGGCAGGATCTCCACAAACGCGCCGAAATCCGCCAACCTTGAAACCTTGCCCAGGTAAGTCTTGCCCACCTCCGCAGTCGCCGTTAGCTCGCCGATAATCTGCAGCGCCTTGGCCGCCGAGGCCTGGTCGTTGGAAGCCACATTGACGCGGCCCGAATCCTCCACGTCAATCTTGACCCCGGTCTGCTCGATGATGCTGCGGATCATCTTGCCGCCCGGCCCGATCAGGTCGCGGATCTTATCCACCGGAATCTGCAGTGTATAGAAGCGCGGCGCGTAGGTGGAAACCTTGGAACGCGCTTCCGGCAAAGCCTCGTTCATCTTGTCGAGGATGAACATCCGCCCGCGCTGCGCCTGGGCCAGCGCCTCCGCCATGATGGCCGGGGTGATGCCGCTGACCTTTATGTCCATCTGTAGTGCAGTAATGCCTTCGCGCGTACCCGCCACTTTGAAGTCCATATCGCCGTAATGGTCCTCGGCGCCGGCGATGTCGGTCAGGATCGCGTAGTCGTTATCCTCCTTCACCAGGCCCATGGCAATGCCCGCCACCGGCGACGCCAGAGGCACGCCCGCATCCATCAGCGAAAGCGAAGCGCCGCAAACCGTGGCCATGGAGGAAGAGCCGTTCGATTCCAGAATGTCGGAGACCACTCGCATGGCGTAAGGCCAGTCGGTTTCCGCCGGCAGCACTGCGCTGACCGCGCGCTCGGCCAGGGCGCCATGGCCGATTTCGCGCCTACCCGCGCCACGCAAGAAGGCTACTTCGCCCACCGAGAAGGGCGGGAAGTTGTAGTGCAGCATGAAGCGCTTCTTGGCCTCGCCTTCAAACACTTCCAGGCGCTGCATGTCCTCGGCGGTGCCTAGGGTCGTAGTGACCAGCGCCTGAGTTTCGCCGCGGGTGAAAATGGCTGACCCGTGGGTGCGCGGCAATATCCCGACTTCAATGGAAATCGGCCGGATCTGGTCGAAGGCTCGGCCATCCGGACGCCGTTTCTTGCCAATCACCTGGTCGCGGAATATCCGCTCCCGGATAATCTCGTAGTACTTGGTCAGCTTTTCCCGGCCTTCCGCATCATCTTCCGGCAGGGCTTCCACCAGCTCCTTCTTGTACGCCTTTACCAGATCGTAGCTTTCTGCCTTAGGGTGCTTCTGCGTGTCGAGTGCATCTGAGAGGCGGGATTCGATTTTCGAGCGCAACTGCTTCAGGTAATTCTGGTCAATTTCGGGCGGGGTAAAAGCACGCTTGGGCTTGCCCACACGCTCGCGTAACTGGTTGATGGCCGCGCAGATCTTCTTGATCTCGTTGTGGCCAAACTCGATGGCGTCCACGATGGTCTGTTCCTGCACCTGGGTGGCGCCGGCTTCAATCATCACGATGCCTTCCGAAGTGCCCACCACCATCAGGCGCAGCAGGCCCCCGCGCATCTCTTCGTAGTTGGGATTGATGACGAACTGTCCATTAACCAGCCCTACCCGTACCGCCCCGACAGGCCCTTCAAATGGAATATCGGAGAGGGTCAGTGCGCACGAAGCGCCGTTAATCGCCAGCACATCGGGATCGTTTTCCGTGTCGGCCGAGAGGACAAAAGAGATGACCTGGGTTTCATTGCGAAAGCCGTCGGGGAACAGCGGCCGTATGGGCCGGTCAATTTGCCGGCTGGTGAGAATTTCGCGTTCGCTGGGCCGCCCTTCGCGCTTGATGAAGCCGCCGGGTATGCGTCCGCCAGCGTAGGTGTACTCCCGGTAATCCACGGTAAGTGGAAAAAAATCAATGCCTTCGCGGGGCTCCTGATTGGCCACCGCCGTGGCCAGCACAACGTTGTCGCCGCAACGCACCACGGCAGCGCCGTGCGCCTGCTTGGCCAGCCTGCCGGTTTCGAATGTGAGTTGTTTGCCGCCGCTGAGTTCAACTGAGACTTCTTGTTTCATGTTTTTCCTTCCAGGAATTTCTTAGACGAGGCTGTACGCAACAGGCCAAGGCCGAGGAGGGTAGTTCCAATGTGGCCGATTTCGACGCAACTTGGGGACGAACCCCGGGCCGCCTCGATGAATCCGGGGCCGGCACCCGGCGGACCCGCCCTGCGGGTTTCCCGTAGACACAACTACTTGCGAATGCCGAGTTTCTGAATGACCGTCTGGTATCGCTCGGAGTCGTATTTCTTCAGGTAGTCCAGCAAGCGCCGCCGCTTGCTGACCAGCATGAGCAGACCCCGCCTGGAGGCGTGATCTTTTTTGTGCGTCTTAAAGTGTTCCGTCAGCTGACCAATCCGCTCGCTCAACAGCGCTATCTGGACCTCCGGGCTCCCGGTGTCGGTAGCGTGCGTGCGATACTGATCAATGAGGGTTTTCTTCTGCTCTCGGGCTAGCACTGAACCTGCCGCACTCCTATCTTCTCGTCTTTTTGTAACCAGTTACGAGACTAACACGCACCCCAGAGGGGTGTAAAGACAAGCTCCCGGACGGAGAACTTAATTTCGTCAGCTCACATCTAATTGGGTGATAATGGGAGTGCCACCCGTCGCCAGTTATGATAACCACCTTTTGTCCCCGATGTGGGAGCGAAAACCCGTTCGAAAATCAGTTCTGTGGCAAATGTGGCATTCCCCTGCTTCAGCCCAAACCCGCGGAGCAACCCGTGGCCGCCCGTGCTAACGGTTCCCAGCACTCGGTATCAGCGGCGGAGCCCGATGTCGAATCCGATCACAACCTTCACGGACCCTCTTTTCTGGGTCTGAGTGACGAGCCCGACCTCAGCAGCTATCTGCTTGATGAGGAAGCCTCGGTAAGCCACTGGGGACTTTACCTGTTCCTGGCGGTCCTAGCCGTGGCGGCAGGTCTGGTGTGGTGGCAGACGCGGAATGGCGGCTTGGACCGCAGCCATCTCGCCGGCATCGTGCAGCAGGCCCGCAGCAAAATCGGCCAGGAAAAGCAAGAGGCTGCTGCAGTTGCCCCTAATTCCAATCCCGCCGCGGCGGAGAACTCCGGCGTAGCCAACGCGTCTACGGGGGCTTCCAGCACCGGTTCCACGCCAAACGGGGCCGCCTCGCCGGCTGTAGCCCCGCCACCCAGTACTTCGGACATCCAAAAAGCGGCACAGAAGCAGAATGTTCCTCCGGCCGCCCTAAGCGAGACGGCTGCAACCGCCAAACCGCCCAGTGCTCCGGCCAAACCGCAGACGAAGCCGCGTCCGGCAGCCAGCACGAGCGACCCCAATTCCGCGGATGCGCAGAACGCCGCTCTGCTCAACAACGCTCAGAAGTATCTCTATGGCCAAGGTGTCCCGCAAAGTTGCGATCGCGCTCTCAGCTACCTGCGCCAGGCGGTGGACGGAGGTAGCGCCAAGGCCAAG
>DASSQB010000482.1:0-5263 GCA_035702725.1 Terriglobales bacterium
CAGCAGGTTCATCTCATGTTCCATGCCGGCGGGCGTGCGCAGGCTGCGCCGCGGCGGCTTGACGCGCATTTCCACCTTGCGCCCGGCGCACTCCAGCAGGCCCCAGCCCGGGGGCAATTCCTGCGGCGCAATCAGGCCGGCGGGCGCCAGGTAGAAGCGCTCGCAGCCCAGGGCGATCTCCGGACTTTGGCGGAAGGGCTTGAGGCGGTCGGCGAGGAAGTCGGCGCGGCTCAACTTGCATTCCACCACTACGGAGCGGCATTTGCCTTTCCATCCGATGGCGTCGGGCATTTCACCGCTGGCGCAGGCTTGTTCCGAAAGCACCACGCCGCACCGGTAGCGGCGTAGCCAGTCAACGGCGAGATTCACCAGTTGGGCGTGAGTCATGGCGTTTTAGCGGCGCGAAGGGGAGTCGGTTTCGACCATTGACGATTTTCGATTGACGATTGAAAACCCTTGCCCGGTAAATCGCGCCAGAGCGAAGAAGAGCACCACAATCCGTCAATCATCAATCGTCAATTCAAGCTTCAGTTTCCCGTGCCGAGTGCGTGGCAGGCTAGTACCTTTCTGATTCCTGCCCAATCGTGAGCATCAGGCCAGGGGTTGGAGGGGGATGGATTCGTGGGCGGCAGCGGCTTTCTCGACCTCGGCCAGGGTGCCAAGGGAGAGGAAGCCGCGGTCCATGGCGTCCTGTAGCGAGGCATAGGGGCGGTGAGCCAGGATTTTTGAGGCCAGAGCGGGGTCAACTCCGGCAGCGACCAGTTCCTTTTCTGTTGCCATATTGAGGAAAGCTACCGGGTGAATGCCGGCACGGATGGCGCCACCGCGGCTCTCGTATTCCGGCCGGCGCGGGCGGGTGAAGCGGTCATGCCCGCGGACGGCGGCGCTCTGCAGAGCGCGTTCGTCGTCCTGGGGCAGGCTGCGCTGCAACTCGCGCGTCTTTTCCCGCAGCAACTCCTCGCGCTCATTGCTGTTTTTGGGCAGCAGTAAAAGGCCGATTCCGAAACCCACAGCCAATCCCACAAAAAACGTCTTCATCGTTCCTCTCCGTGGGGAACACGCGCCCAGTGGCGCTAATTAGAACGATGCCTGGCATGGGGAGGGATTTGCCTGCAAAGCAACGCAGATTACCTCAGGGGCTAAAGTCCAATTTCTGTGCGGCGCTGGACGGCGTGGCTGAAGCCACGCCCTTTCAAAACCAGATAGCTTCTGACCCCTGACTCCGGCTCCTGCCTACTTGTCATAGTGCAGCAGGGAAAACACGTCGTAGGGCGCCAGCTTGTCGCGGCCCTTCAGGAAGTCGAGCTCCACCACGAATCCCAGCCCGGCAATCTCCGCTCCCAGCGACTTGGCCAGGTGTACCGAAGCCTGCGCCGTCCCGCCCGTGGCCAGCAGGTCGTCCACGATGATTACTCGTTGCCGGGGCTCAATCGCATCGCGATGAATTTCCAGTGCCGCCTTGCCGTACTCGAGTTCATAATCCCAGCGCGCCGTCTGCGCCGGCAACTTGCCCGGCTTGCGCAGGGGCACAAAGCCGGCATTCAGGCGGTAGGCCAGCGCCGGGCCAAAAATAAACCCTCGGGCCTCAATCCCCAGCACCAGGTGCGGCTTTTTCGGCAGGTAATACTCGGCCAGCGCGTCAATCAGCGTGGCGTAGCCCACGCGGTCCTTCAGCAGCGTGGTGATGTCGTAAAAAAGGATTCCCTTGACCGGGAAATCAGGAACTTCGCGAATCAGCTTTTTCAGGTGATCACAATTGGTGCGGCCGCTCGGCTGCGCCATCTACCAGGCTCCTTCGATGCGGAATGAATTGAGTCCAGCAACCGGCTGCGTGTCTTTTTCCTCCACCGCGTCCACCCGCGCCGCCCGCGGCCCCTGCTGCAGGCGCGAGCGCAAGCCACTGAGCTGCTCACGCGTGCCCATGGCCAGAACTTCCACGCTGCCGTCGGCGTTGTTGCGCACCCAGCCGGAAACACCCAGCATATGCGCCTCGCGCTCCACGAACCAGCGGAAACCCACGCCCTGTACCCGCCCCCGCACTACGAAGCGGCGGGCCTGGGGCGCGGCGCTGTTGTCGGTTCGAGACATGTGGGATTGAGTAATTGTGTAATCGGGTAATTGTGTAATTGAAAACCCCGGCCGTGAACGGAAACTCGAGGGCTCGAAGAAATTGAACAACTGGCTGCCCGGTTTTTACTTTACCCGATTACTCAATTACACAATTACTCAATTTTCTAGGCTCGTGACAGATACGCCCCTTCCGACGTATCAACCCGGATCTTCTCGCCTTCATTGATGAACGGCGGCACCTGCACTACCAGCCCGGTCTCCGTTTTGGCCGGTTTGGTCACGCTGCTGGCGGTCGCGCTCTTCAGCCCGGGCTCCGTCTCTACCACGGTCAGGTCCACCGTCTGCGGCAGTTCCACGCCCACCGCCTTGCCGTCGAAGAACTCCACTTCAATCTGCAGGTTGGGGATCAGGTAGTCCACGGCGTCGCCGAGAATGTCCTTACCCAGGTAGGTCTGCTCGTAGTTGTCAGTGTTCATGAAGTAGTAATTGTCGCCGTCGGTGTACAGGTACTCCATCTTCACCTCGTCCACCGTGATCTTCTCGATGGCGTCGGCGGAGCGGAAGCGGTGCTCGAACATGGCGCCGGTGCGCAGGTTGCGCAGCTTGGCCTGGATGAAGGCGCGCAGGTTGCCGGGAGTACGGTGCTCGACGCTGAATACCGCGTGCAGGTCATTGTTGTGTTTAATGACCATGCCGGGGCGCAGCTGGGTTGCGGGAATAGACATGCGGGAAAACTTCTCCTTGCCTGAATAGTGAGAGGCCAGCGGATACCGCGGCCGGCGAATGCCGCCGCAGAGAGCAGCCAAACACTTTAGTTTACACAATGGATACGGAAGTTGTGAACTGCTGGTCCTCGTGGCGCGGTAGCCCTCGCCCGCGAAGCCCGCCACAGGACGGCGTCATGCCGAAGCGCTCTAGCGCCGAAAGCCTGCCCTGAGCTTGTCGAAGGGCATCTCGCGTGCACCGCCACAACTTTCACGTTTGTCATCCTGAGCGCAGCGAAGGACCTGCTTTTTGTCCGGGCCGCCACACGGCATCACCTTCTCTTTGGAGCGGGCCCGCGAAGCCACTACCTGCAGCTCACCTTCTTTTCAGTGCCGGACAACATTCGGTCGCTTCCCCTTTTCTAACGAATGTAACCAGGCAGGATTGTGTGTGCCTGAGGCAAGTTCAACCTTGCCTACTGAGCGCCGCCCTACTAACATTTTTCAGACGGAAAGAGGAGAGAATTTTATGGCTGAATACGAGCGTGTTGGTGAGTATCAAAATTCGCAGCACCGCGGCGGAGGCGCGGGCCTGGCAATTACTTTTCTGCTTATCGGGATGGGCGCCGGCGCGCTGGTCGCCCTTCTGTTTGCTCCCAGCGAAGGCAAGAAGACCCGGCGTGTTTTGCGCCGCAAGTATGAGGACGCAGTGGATGCCTTTACTGAGTGGAAGGAAACCGCCGAGGATATGATCGAGAAGGGCAGCGACTGGGCCACTTCGGCGAAAGAAACCGCCAAAGAAAAGGTGGCGCCTTTTCGCAAGGCGATGCGCCGGTAACAGCAAGTTTCAAGGTTTCACAGGTCTCAAGGTTTCTCATCGTTAGTTTCGTTTGCAAGTTTCCAGTTGCAATAGGACGTTGGTGCTTGAAGCCTTGAAACTTTGAAACCTTGAAACTTTTTCTCAGTACAGCCTGAAATTTACTTCCACGTTTACCTGCACCGCGACCGGTTGGCCATCTTTGCGCGCCGGCTCGAACCGCCAGCTGCGCACCGCTTCTAACGCTTTTTCATCCAGGCCCATGCCTACCGACCGCTGCACGCGGATGTCGTGCGGCCGGCCGTCCGCGCCCACAATCACCCACAGCACCACCGTGCCCTGGTACTTGGCTTTGCGCGCCTCTTCGGAGTATTCCGGGTCCGGCGCATAAATCGCCCGCGGCGCGCTTACTCCGCCACCCACACGGTAAACTCCGCCGCCAATGCCGCCGCCGTATCCCGGCCCCACGCCCGGCCCGCGCCCGCTGCCCACCCCGCCGCCGCTGCCGCTGCCGATTCCCCCGCCTGAGCCGGTGCCGCTGGAAGGCGGTCCCAGCACATTGGAGAGCGGGTCGCCCAGCGGCCCCGTGGTCGGCAGCGTGATCTTCGGCGGCACAACTACCGTGGGTTCCACAGGCAGCTGAGGATTCTGATTGCGCACAACTACCATGGGCGGTGTGATCTGCTGGTCAGAAAGCTTGGGCAGCGCGCCTTTGGAGGCCTGCAACTTGTCACGATCGCCTCCGCCACCGCCTCCTCCCGCTTTGGTAGCGGAGGGCGGCAGCACGTACGGGCTGATGTCGGTCACGATTCCCACTACCTGCTGCTGAATCTGTTTGCGATGCGTCACCACGAACGTTCCTGACCACACCACCAGCCCCACAATTATGGTGTGCGCGATAAAGGAAAAAACGAAGGTGATGGGCTTGGTTTCGTAGAGTCCGTAGCCCTCGCCGAATAGCGTGGGCAGGATAGTAGTGTCCGGTGCTGGTGGCACCGCGGGCTTCGGTGCAGGCGGCGCTTGCATCATAGCCGGCGTTTGTGCAGCGGAATTAGCCATCGCTGCTACCCTGCATAAGTATAGGACAGAAATGAACCAGGGGGTTGTGTCCGCCGTCACAAATAAAAAGCGAAGGGCATCCGCCCTTTGGAGCGGCTGTCCTGGCCTCCGCCTTAGCGGAACATGTTGCCCAAGAAGCCCCGCAGCCGGGCGAGGAACCCGCGCGGCTTGTTGTTGCTGGCGGTCAGCTTGGTTCGTGGCGCCTTGTAGTAGGTAACTCGCGCCGGGCCCGTTACCTCCAGTTTGAGCAATTCCGGCGGCGGGCCGCTGTTGAAGTGCAGTTCTGCCACCTGGTAGATGTCGGGCGCTTTTGGCTGGGTCGCGCGGAAAATAAATGGAGCTTCCACTTGCACTGGAGTGCCGCCGGGCAGGGCGGGCGCAGGATCGCTGGCTGCTGTATTTGCCCGGGCTGGGGGCCCGGCGGAATTAGGAGGCGCCAGCACCGCCGCGGTGGATGCGGGCGGAGGCTGGCCTTCCGCACGCATCACCGGCACCGTGCGCAGCGGGCACCCGCAGGCAAGGTTGGCAACCGTGCTGGCGTTCTGCAGGCGTCCGCCATGGAACAGCACTTGATCGCCCGCATTCACCTGGTAGGTGTCGTTGCCCATGATTT
>DASSQB010000483.1:0-12364 GCA_035702725.1 Terriglobales bacterium
GATGCAGGGCGGCGACTTCGCAGCCAACCTGACGCGGGTGGGGGAGAAGGTCAACTACGACTACCTGGTGCGCTGGGTACACAATCCGCGCGAGCGCATCCGCCCGTACTGCCCGTATGAGAAGAAGGACATCGGGCCGGAAGATTACGCCAAGCACGGGCTTCCGTACCTGTTCGACTTCGACCACACCACCTGCCCCAACGACGGCCACGAACTGCAGGTGGAAAACATGACCGTGATGCCCAGCCTGCGCTTGAGCCAGCAGGATGCGCAGGACGTGGCCAGCTACCTGATCACGCTTAAGGAAAAGGACCCCAGTTCTTATCCCGACGCCTCCTACATGGATGACCCCAAGCTGAAGGCCGAAGGAGAAAAGTGGATTCGCCAGTTTGGCTGCGCTGGGTGCCATGAAATCTCCGGGTTTGAAGATGAACGCGGCATCGGAACCGAACTAACGCAGGAAGGGAGCAAGCCGATTGAGCGGCTTGATTTCGCGCTGTTCACCGACATGGCGCAGCGCGGCGAAGGCGAGCCCATCACGGATCCTGTGGACCGCGCCCGTCTGCCGGAAGGCCCGGCCAAGGCTCCGTGGTACAGCCTGAAGGGCTTCTTCGAGCACAAGCTGGCTGAACCCAACATTTTCGACAAGGGCATGATCAAGTCAGATACCGACAAGTTACGCATGCCCAACCCGCACCTCACGCCGGAGCAGATTCGCGCGCTGACCACTTTCCTGGTGGGCAGCGAAGATACCTCGGCCATCCCTGCCAGCTTCCAGTACGACCCTGAGGACGAGCGGCGCGATATCCAGGAAGGCTGGTGGATCGTGCGCAAGTACAACTGCATGGGCTGCCACCAGTTCTATCCTGGGCAACAGACGGTGCTGATGGGCATGAAGCGCTACCAGGATCCGGACTGGAAAGAGCAACTGCCGCCCAAGCTGCTGACCGAAGGAGCGCGCGTGAGCCCGCAGTGGCTGGAGAAATTCCTGGCCAATCCGGCGCTCAGCACCACCGACACCAATCGCAACGGCGTGCGCCCCTACCTGAAGGCGCACATGCCGACCTTCTACTTCTCGAATCACGAAATCCGGGTGCTGGTGCGCTTCTTCCAGGCGCTTTCCAAACAGCCGATGCCGTACTTGCCGGAGCAGGTGCCGGTGCTGACAGCGAAGGAAACGGACATGGCGCGCAGCCTGTTCACCAGCCAGGCAGCGCCCTGCCTGAAGTGCCATGCGACGGGCGATCCGGCACACGACAAGTTCGCCACCGCGCCCAACTTTCTGCTGGCCAAGGACCGCCTGAAGCCGAACTGGGTGGCGCGATGGCTGCTGGACCCACAGGCTATCAGCCCGGGCACTTCCATGCCCTCAGGGCTGTTCCGGCAGCAAAGCGGCCACTGGGTGTTTTCCGGACCGACGCCGCCGTCGTTCCAGGGCTACGAGCAGGACCAGAACGCGCTGCTGATGCGCTATATCTTCCAATTGACGCCGGAAGAGCAACACAAGCTCACGGGCATGATGCCGCGGGGCACAGGGCCGGCCAAGAAAGCGTCGAACAGCGCGCCGAGGAGCGGCAAGCGGGTGAGTGGGACTTTGCGCGCCACTCCCAATTCGGCACAGGCTGCACTGAACGGCGGCTCGCGTTAATGCCCGGATTCGCAGTTCGCGTTAATATGGTTAGTTTGTAAAGGGCTCGTTCAAACCTTCAGAAAGGGTGCAACGACGTCATGAATAGGAAACTCTGGATTGTTACGGCAGGATTGTCGGTCCTGCTCGGCCTGATGCTGCTTGCCGGCTGCAGCAAGAAGCAAGCCAGCAACGAGGAAGAGCAGAGCGCCGCCGCCCCCAAAGCGACGGCCACCATTGATCCCAGCACCGTTGGTTCGGTGAGTGGGACGATCAAATTCACGGGTACCGCCCCCAAGCCGGTCAAGATTGATATGAGCCAGGACCCGGCCTGCAAAGGCGCCAATACCTCCGAAGACATGGTGGTGGATAACGGCAGCCTGGCCAACGTGTTCGTGTACGTGAAGGATGGGCTGGACAATTACTCCTTCGAAGCGCCCAAAGACGCGGCGAAGATCAATCAGGAAGGCTGCCGCTATCATCCCCACGTTTTGGGCGTGATGACGGGCCAGACGGTGGAAGTCGTCAACGATGACCCGACCACCCACAACATCCATCCCACTCCCAAGGACAACCGGGAATGGAACGAATCGCAGCCGCCCAAGGCAGCTCCGATTGACAAGAGCTTTGCCCGCCAGGAGATCATGCTGCCGGTGAAGTGCAATCAGCACCCGTGGATGAAGATGTACATCAGCGTGGTGAAGACGCCCTTCTTCGCCGTGACGGATAAGGACGGCAAGTTCGAAATCAAAGGTCTGCCGCCGGGCACCTACACCCTGGCCGCCGTCCAGGAAAAACTGGGCGAGCAGGACCAGAAAATCACCATCGCTCCCAAGGGCTCGCAGACGGTGGACTTCACCTTTAAGCCAGGTGGAGCAGCCGCGGCCGCGGGCATGGGCAATTAGCATTTGGTAAAATCATCAGTCCTGAGTGGGCCGGGGTTGCCGGCCCACCCAACTTCCTTGTTCCGCCGGGCGCTGCTTTCTTCGGTTTCGGCGTAATAGCGGCGTGGGGCCGCCCGTTTAAGAACCCACAGAACGACCCAGGAGTATTTCTCTGAACTCGTCGCCAACACCCTACAACCGGGCCCACCATGGTTTTTGCGTGCTGGTGGCCTGCGCGACCTTTCTCCTGCTTATCGCCGGGGCTCTGGTTACCAGCAACGACGCGGGGCTCTCCGTGCCCGACTGGCCGACCTCGTTCGGCTCACTTTACAAGCTGCCGCGCATGGTAGGGGGCGTAAAGTTCGAGCATGGGCACCGCATGGTGGCGGAACTGGTGGGGCTGCTGACCATCGTTCTGGCGGTATGGACGTGGCGCGCAGACCGCCGCGGCTGGGTGCGCAAGCTCGGAGTAGCGGCGCTGGCAACCGTGATTGCACAGGGAATCCTGGGCGGGATCACGGTGCTTTTTTACCTGCCGCCCGCAGTTTCCACCGCGCACGCCACGCTGGCGCAAACTTTTTTCTGCATTGTGGTAGTGCTGGCCCTGGTAACCGGGCGAGGCTGGACGAAGGCGCCGCGGCAGCAATTGCCGGAATCGCATCGCCTGCAGATGACCACGCTGACCACGCTGGCCGCGGCCTCGGTTTATGTGCAGCTCATCCTGGGAGCGGGTTTCCGCCACTCGGGCATCAAGCTGCTGCCGCACCTGATCAGCGCGGTAGTGGTCACGGCGCTGGTGCTCTGGACAATTACTCGCGTGCTGACAAATTTCGGTTCCGTAGCCGCCCTGCGCCGGCCAGCGGTGGTGCTGATGGCGCTGCTGGTGACGCAACTGGGACTCGGCTTCGCTGCCTACCTTACCCGCGTGCAGTGGGGACAGGATGCGGTGCAGCCTGAGTTGCCGATGGTGATCTCCACCGTGGCGCACGTGGCAGTGGGGGCGCTGGTATTGGCCTCAGCGGTGGTGCTGACGATGCAGACTTGGCGCAATATGGGCCGTGTACAGCAGGAACGCGAGGCAGTTTCGCCAGCAGATTTCAGGAAGGTGGTGAACGCGTGAGCAGCACCAGCCAGCCAATTTCCCGCGAACACGAGGTGAATTTCGCCGCGCCTGGTTCCCTGGCTGTTTCCCGCAGCGGAGTGATTGGGCTGGTGCAGGACTACGGCGAACTGACCAAGGCGAGCGTCACCTCGCTGATCATGATGACGGCGTGGTGCGGCTTCTATTTTGGGGCCTTCAAGTCGGGCGGTTCGTCCATTTCGTGGACGCTGGTCAACGCTGTGCTCGGGATTGGGCTGGTGGCCGCGGGCACGGCCGCGCTCAATGAAGTCATTGAGCACGAAACCGACGGGCACATGCGGCGCACCGCCCTGCGGCCACTGCCGGCCAAGCGGATGAGCCGGGCGCACGCCGTAATTGCGGGCAGCGGGATGACCATCGGCGGCGCGCTGTACCTGGCCTTCGCCACCAATCCCCTGACCGGCGCGCTGACGCTGGCGACTTCCGTCATGTACCTGGCGGCGTACACGCCGCTGAAGAAGGTTCACCCCATCTGCACCTTCGTAGGCGCCTTCCCCGGCGCCATGCCCGGAGTGCTGGGCTGGACGGCGGCGCGCAACCGCCTGGATTGGGAAGCGCTGGTGCTGTTCGGCATCGTTTTCCTGTGGCAGTTTCCGCACTTCTACTCCATCGCGTGGCTTTATCGCGAAGATTATGAGCGCGGCAGCATCCGCATGCTGCCGGTGGTGGAAGCGGATGGCCGCTCCACCGTGCGCGAAATCGTGCTCTATTCGCTGGCCCTGATTCCGGTCAGCCTGGCGCCGAGTTTCCTGGGGATGTCGGGCCGAATCTATCTGGTGGGAGCCCTCGTGCTGGGGGTAGCGCTGCTGTGGTTTGGCGTGCGCCTGGCCCGGCTGCACCTGCCGCCCACGGCGGCGCGCTCCAAGGCGGCTGCCCGCCACCTGCTGCAGGCCACAGTTTTTTATTTGCCGCTGCTGTTCGCCGTGATGATGATCAATACGGCGGCACGATAGAATGTCTTGTGACCCCGAAAGCTACTGAATTCGTCCCGGCGCCGGAAACGGCCGCTGGAGCGGCCCGCAGCACGGATCCCGCAGTTATCGTGGTAGATAACATTCGCCATCGCTATGACGGCCGGGTGGCGCTCGATGGCGTTTCCTTCCAAGTCCGCTCCGCCGAGCTGTTTGGCCTGCTGGGCCCGAACGGCAGCGGCAAGACCACGCTGTTTCGCATCCTCTCCACGCTCATGCTGCCCTCCGAGGGCCGGGCCATGATCCTGGGCCGCGACGCCGCCAAAGACCCCAACGGCCTGCGGCGGCAGATTGGGGTGGTGTTCCAGGCGCAAAGCGTGGACGTGAAGCTGAGCGCCTACGAAAACCTTCGCCACCAGGGGCATCTGTATGGCCTGAGCGGTGGGGCGCTGCGGGCGCGAATTCAGGAGATGCTGGGGCGGGTGGGGCTGGCGGAGCGCGCCAACGAGCGGGTGGAGACTTTCTCCGGCGGCATGCAGAGGCGGGTAGAACTGGCCAAGGGCCTGCTGCACCATCCTTCGGTGCTGCTGCTGGACGAGCCCACGACTGGGCTCGACCCCGGCGCGCGTCGCGACCTGTGGCAATACCTGCGCATTCTGCGTGATGAAGAGCACGTTACTGTGATCGTCACCACGCACCTGATGGAAGAAGCCGAGCGCTGCGACCGGCTGGCCATTCTGAATCAGGGCAAAGTGGTGGCCCTGGGGACACCTGCGGAACTGAAGCACGAGATTGGCGGTGACGTGATCCTGCTGGAGGCGGATGACCCGGAATCGCTGGCGCAGCGCGTTCGGGCGCGCTTTGGCGTGGAGGCCGCGGTGCTCGGCGGCAAGGTGCGCATCGAGCGCGAAAATGGGCATCGTTTCATTACCGACGTGGTGGAGGCGTTTCCGGGAGAGATCCAGTCCGTGTCGGTCAGCAAGCCGACGCTGGAAGACGTGTTTATTCACCGCACCGGACACCGCTTCTGGACCGAAGCCAACGGAGAAGCGGCGCCGGCGCAGAAGAAACACTAGCTGGCGGCAAGCCAGAGCCTTGCTGCAGGGAGGTGAAAATGATGGCAATTGCGTGGCTGGCGTTTTCGGTTGTACTCGGGATTGTGCCGTTGCTGGCGATCGCAGGCTTGTTTGTTGATGGCTTGCTTTTCACCGTGGATGGCCTGTTTATGAGTTTGATTCTGCTGGCGATTTCGGGAATTTTCTTGTCCAACGCGGTGGCTTGCGTGCGGCGCTACAGCGGCGGGAAAGCGGAGAAATGCGGGCCTTCGCCCCTAAAAGCAGCGCAGGTGGCCGCGGGCACCGAGAAAGGCAGTTAATGGCTACGCAAAGCACAACTTTTCCGTCGCCAACAGAGGCGCGCACGCTGGGCCTGCTGCCCGCCATGTCGCTCTGGTGGCGCGAGGTAGTGCGCTTCTACCGCCAGCGCACGCGCGTGGTGGGAGTGATTCTTTCGCCGCTGCTGTTCTGGGTGGTGATCGGCTCCGGGTTCGGGACGTCGTTCAATTCCGGCAGTTCCGCGGGAGGGCAGCATTATCTGGAATTTTTCTATCCTGGCGCGCTGATAATGATCGTGCTGTTTACCTCGATTTTCACCATGATGTCGGTGATCGAGGACCGGCGCGAAGGATTCCTGCTCTCGGTGCTGGTGGCGCCAGTGCGACGCTCCGCCATCGTGCTGGGCAAAGTGCTGGGCGGGTCCACGCTGGCGGCGGCGCAGGGGCTGATATTCCTGGTGTTCGCTCCGGCTATCGGCGTGCACTTTGGGGTGGCACAATTCGGTCTGCTGGTGCTAACCGTGTTTCTGGTGTCGTTTTCGCTGACGGCGCTGGGGTTCGCGATTGCCTGGCCGATGGACTCGACGCAGGCGTTTCACGCAATCATCAATTTGTTTTTGATTCCGCTGTGGCTGCTCTCGGGGGCGTTATTTCCCTTGTCGGGCGCGTCGGGATGGCTGCGCTGGCTGATGCGGGTGAATCCGCTGACCTATGGCGTGGAGGCGTTGCGGGGCTTGCTGTTTCCGGGAGCGGGCTCGCTGGATTTCTCCGTGGGAACTTCGCTCCTGATCCTGGGACTGTTTACGGCCGCGATGTTTGGGCTGGCGTTTCTGATGGCCAACCGGCGCACCACGAAGCCGGCAGCGTGATGCAAATAGATCTGAGTAGAGACGTAATTAATTACGTTCTACCGAACACCTGAACATGTTCGACTACACCGCATTTCCGGCCATCAATGCCACGCTCAATGGCACGAGCGCGGTGCTGATCGTGACTGGGCGTGGCCTGATCAAGCGCGGCCGGGTGGCAGCCCACCGCGCGTGCATGGTGGCGGCCGTGGCCTGCTCGACTCTCTTTCTGTTTTGCTATGTCTACTACCACGCCCACGCGGGGGTCATTCGATTTCAGGGCCAGGGGCTGGTGCGCCCAGTGTATTTTTCTATCCTGATCAGCCACATGATCCTGGCGGCGGTGATCGTGCCCCTGGTCATCATCACGCTGGCGCGGGCGTGGCGTGGCACCTTCGACCGCCATCGTGCTATTGCGCGCTGGACCTTTCCAGTGTGGCTGTACGTTTCAGTCACCGGCGTGGTGATTTATGTCATGGTCTATCGCTTGTATGCCGGCGTGTCACAGCTCACTTCCCTGCCGCTGAAATAGCGCCTCCGACGCTCCAATGCGGCGCGCAGGTGGTGTATTATTTCGGAACTTAAACTATGTCGGTGGTCCGGCTGAAAATTGATGTTTCCGGCACTCGCGGGGACGAGGCCTGGCGCGGGCTACGCCAGTTTGACCAGATTCAGAGCGCAGCTTTCGGGCCCCAGTTTGGCAGCAGCGGGCCCTGCCGGCATCCCCAGGGTACGCCACACGCCAAGGGCGAGTGGGTGGGGGCGGAAATCCGGCTGCAGACGCCGCTGCTGGCCCAGTATGCGGTTTCCCACTACCTGGAGCAGGAGCGCGTGCTCGACGCCGACGTGCTGGAGGAGGCGCAGCAGGCATAAGCTTTCCCATGGGCACCCAACCTCCTCACACGCCATCGGAAGTCGAGTCCGGTGCAGGCTCATCCCGCGCGGAGCGGCCGCGGATGTCGTTTCGCACGCGGCTGGTGTTCTTCGGCATCGCGTGGCTGATTGTGCTCATGCCTTTCCTGTTCTGGTGGAGCACCTGGTTTGGCCGCCAGCTCTCAGACGCCAAGCTGAATGAGTACCTGCACGACGCTAACAAACCGCGCCACATCCAGCACGCGCTGGTGCAACTCTCGGACCGGATGTCGCGCAACGATCCCGTCGCGAAAAAGTACTATCCGGACATGGTGGCACTGGCGGCCAACTCTTCGGTGGAGATCCGCAACACCGACGCCTGGGCCATGGGGCAGGACACGTCCGTGCCGGAATTCCACCAGACGCTGCTCAGGATGCTGCAGGATCCGGCCCTCATGGTGCGGGGCAACGCAGCTTTGGCGCTGGTTCGCTTTGGCGATGCCAGCGGCCGGCCGCAAATCGTTTCTCTCCTGCAATCCGCCAACGTGGTTGCGCCCGCGGCCGGGAAGCTGACCGACACGGCTAAGCTGGGCACGGCAGTGCGCGAGGGCGGGCTTATCGCCAAAGTCCAGAGCGGCAGCCAGACTCTGGAAGCACGCTCTCCTCTAACCGGCCGGGTGGCGGCCGTGAATATGCCGCGCGGAGCCGAGGTGGCAGCCGGCGCGCAGTTGGCGGTGGTTGATCCCGGCGAAAGCCAGGTTTGGGAGGCCTTGCGCGCCCTCTATGTTGTGGGCACGCCGGATGACCTGGCGGCGATCGAGCGTTACGAACGAGAACAGCCCGGCCTTTCAGACCGCATACGTCAGCAGGCGATTCTGACCGAGCATGCGATCCGGCAGAGAACTCAAAACCAGTAGTCAGGAGTCGGGAGTCAGTAAAACCCGGCATCTGGTAATTGGCGAAGATCGCACTTCACCACCAACTTCTAATTGCCAGCTGCCCGCTACCAACTACCCTCTCGCTGACTCCCGACTACTGACTCCGGACTCCCCTACTGGGAAGATATAGGCGTGCCCTTCATCGAAGGAGTGGGCGCGGTCTTGTGATAGCGGAGCCAGAAACCCGCCAGAATAAACACCACGATCAAAGCGACTATGGAGGCGAGCATGATGCTGCCCCGCTTGTAAGGAGCTGGCGGCATGAGTGGAGATTTGCGGGCCAGCATCTGGCGCCCTGCCCGCGTCCCAGCTGGCCGAATCTCTCATTTAGATGCCGGAAGTAAATTCCAGGTAAGCTGGCGAGGAACACTGCTCGTGCAAAATCAACGAGATAGATAACCCACATTTGGCCGCCACCGGTGACAAAAAATGGGCCACATCAACGCGGCCAAATGTGGGGCGCCCCCACGTCTATTGATGATTGACAATTTTCGGATTGCTGAACCCAGACGCGGTTTCGCTCGATTGTCAGAAACTGGGATGAGATGATTGCAAATCGACAATCGGCAATCGTTAATCCTTCAGTAGGTCATCACGCCGACTTCTTTTTCCACCTCGGTGGTGTCCACCATGGCGATGGCGTCCCATGGGCAACCGTCGAGGAAGCAGCCGTCGGGGCCCTTGCTGGTGCATTTCTTGCAGCCGATGCACAGGATGGGATCAACTTGAATGCGGCCGAAGGGCGGGTGGTCCTCATCCGGGACCCAGAACATGCAGTCTTCCACCGGGCAGTATTCGACGCAGGCGGGCGAACCGGCGCAGCCGGTGCAGCACTCGGTTATGACCGCCAACTCTTTGGGCTTTTTCTTGCGGGGAGTGACTATGCCCTTGGATTTGGGCTCTGATTTCAATTCGTCCGGCACCATGCCGGGGGCCTTGGGTTCTGTCCCGGGTACACTCGCCATAGGTGGGTGGATTATAACTCAGGTTGGGCCAGGCAGAGCAAGGTTATGTCGAGCAAGCACTTAGCAGTTAGCACTTGACCCTTTGCGGCCCAATTCCAGGCGCACCGAAAGGAATCTGCCCTGTGTGGGGACGGGGCTTCGCCCCGTTGTGGGCGGGGCACACCCCGCCCCCCTACAATGCCCGGCAAAGCGGTGGGGGGGCTAAGTGCTAAATGCCGATGCTGGTCTGTTGGCTAATTACTGGGTTCAGGCGTGTACGGCGCCAGTTCCCGCTCGACGTCGGCAGGAGTGAGCTTTTCGCCTTCGTTGAGGCGCTTGAGCAGGTTGTCAATGCGGTCCTTGGCCTCTTCCTTGTGGAAGTTTTTAATGAAGCCATCGTAGAAGTGCTCGCCGGAGAGGGCGCGGTTGATCTCGTATTCCTTATTGGCCTCGTTCAGTTCGGTGAAGTACACCACGCGGTATTTGCCGGTGTAGGCGGTCTCGCGGTAAATCTCGAACATCACCTTGTCGGCTTCCATCAACATGGCACTATTGTACCGAAGCGGCGGCTTGCTGACATCGGCTGAAAAACAGGTCCTTCGCTGCGCTCGGATGACAACACCAGCGAAAAGGCCCGGCGTGGCCGCCGGGCCTTTATCTCGACATCACCCATGGCCCAAAGGTTGAACTCTAGTCGCCGCTCATCTCGACCAGTTCGTTGGATTGCGCTGCTTCGCCTAGCGGAACGCTGCCGATCTGCACCAGCCCGTCGGCGGGCGCCTGCGGCCGCTCCACATTCTTGTACTTCTCAGCAATGGCCAGCTCCTGCCGCAACTGCTCTTCGAACTTTTTCAGCTGCTCGTCAATAGCCACGCGCTTCTGCCGGTCGCGCACCATGTCCTCACGGTAGCGCTTGAGGAAGTAGCCGATGGTTTCAACGCGGATCTTGATAGAGCCGCTGGGCTTGTTCTCGTCAATGTCCTTGAAACAGAAGTAGGGTGTGCCGGTGTGCTCCACCACTTCCTCGATCACGGTGTAGATGGGCGCATCGTGGCCGCACTTGAAGCTGGAGAGTTCAAGCGCCACCAGGTTGGGGTGCCGACCCACGTACTTAGCCGACCACACCTTGCGCGAGGTGTTCTCCGAATAGGAATTTTTCCACGCGTCGGTGACATCCAGGGGATGCTGAATGACCCCGGCCTTAACCTCGTCGCCGAAAAGCTTCCAGATAATCTCGTCATCTATGGGCAGAGAATCCTGGGAGAAGACCGGGTAGCCCAGCTTCTGGAACTCTTCCAGAATCTCGTGATTGATGCCGGGGTCGTGGTGATAAGGCCGGCCCAGGAGCACGATGCCCAGGCGATCTTCGGCCTCGAGCTTTTTGAGGATCTCGCGCGCCTGATTGCGCATGATGTCGTCCGAGAATTTATCGAGCGCCTTCAGGCCCTGCTCCACGGCGCGGTAGTTCTCTTCTTCGCTCAGGCCCAGGATATCCTTCCAATCTTCGAACATCTGGCGGTGGGCGATTTTGATCTCATCGAGGGCGATGAGCGTGTCCTTCCAGATGACACCCTTTTCCTTGAACAGGTCGGCTTCCTTGGTAAATGCCGCTTTCACCGAGGCCGGAGTGGCGGTCACCGTGGGGCAGGCGCGGCTGGCCTGGGTGTGCTTCAGGAAGGTGGGCAGCGAGTCAATCATGGGGAAGAAGATGACATCCAGCTGCTTCTTGGGGTGCACCACGTAGAGCAGGTTGTGCACGTGGGGAATGCCTACCTTGGAGGGGAAACAGGGATCAATAGCCCCGCGCTTGGCGCCTTCCTTGTAGAGCTGCTCGTTGGTGTAGTCGGACCAGAAGAGGTTTTCTGCCTTCACCCCCAGCGACTGGAAGTAAGCGGTGAAGAAGGGCCCGCAGGAATACATATTGAGGGCCTTGGGCATGCCGATCTTGAGCGCGGCGCGCTTCTTCATCAGCTCAATGCGCTTCTTCTGCGCTGAGGTAATGGCGAACTTGGGCAGCGGGTCAGCCACCGTGGGCGGCTCGTAATCCTTGAAGGCCGCCTTGGCCGCCACTTCCACCAGGTTGGGGTTCTCTTTCTTGATGGCGTCGATGTTGCCCTTGATGACGCGCATCTCGTCCACGTTCTCCACCGTTCCCTTTTCGCAAGTAGCGATGATCAGGCGCTGCGCACCCTCGGCCAGCGGCACCTTGGTCTTGGACGGTGGCTTGTAATTCGGGTTGGGTGATACCGTCTTGACGTCGATGAAGGTGCGCAGACATTTGTTCTTGCAGAAGTAGCAGCGCGTGGCCTCATTACGCGTGGTGGTGAAGCTGATGGAAGCCACGCCATCCAGGCCGATGAACTCGGTCTGCATGCCGTTCTCCCAGAGGCGCACCGCCTCGAAGGCGCAGCCGATGGCGCCGGCTTCGCCGCAGTGCTGGTGGACGATTACTTCCGCCTGCACGTCCTTGCCCTTGAAGCGGGATTCGATAAAGTCCACCTGCGACTTCACCGCCGCCAGGTTGTGCTGCGTGCCACCCTGCAGGATGAATTTGCGCCCGATGGCCGACAAGTTGGGAATCTGCGAAACGTACAGCCAGATGTTCTTGGGCAGCACGTTGCACAGCCCGGCCATAATTTCTTCCGGCTTCCAGCCCTGGCGCTGGAAGTCCACGATGTCGGACTGCATGAACACGGCGCAGCCGTAGCCGAATTGCGGGTAGCCTTTGGCGCCGAAGGCGATGTCGGCGAACTCCTCCACCTTGAAGCCGAAGCTTTCGCAGGTGCCCTGCAGGAAGTAGCCGTTGCCGGCGGAGCACTGGGTGTTGAGCTTGAAGTCTTTTACCCGGCCGTCCTTGAGGATGATGATCTTGATGTCCTGGCCGCC
>DASSQB010000484.1:0-16564 GCA_035702725.1 Terriglobales bacterium
AAGCGCTGGTCAAAGTTCTGCCTGTGGAGAGCATCGTGGTGCTTGCGCACGAACACTTCGGAATTGACCTGGCGCCTGGCCTCTCCATCAAGCTGAACAGCGCTTTTGCTTCTGATCTGCTGGCAATCGAGGGAGTGGATGGACCTTATCTCAAAGCGGTCCGCCAGGAGTTCGGAGGCCAGGTGAGCGCCCATGTGCAGTGTGACATTTCGTCGGGCGCAGTTTTAACCATCCGCCCGGGCGCATTTAAGCCGGCGCCAATCCCTGCCGCGAATGGCGTTGTAGTGGACAAGTCAGGTGAGGTAGGAGCGCTCAGCGCCCGTCGGCGCTATGTGGAAACAGTGGTTGCCGAGGCGGGCGATGTGGATATCACCAAGCACGCAATCCTGGTTTCCGTTGGCCGCGGCATTCAGGAGAAGGACAACATCGCCATTGCCGAGGAACTCGCCGACGCGTTGGGAGCGGCAGTTTCCTGCTCGCGCCCCGTTGTTGACGCCAAGTGGCTGGAGAAGTCGCGCCAGGTAGGCTCGTCGGGCAAGACGGTGAAGCCGAAGGTGTATCTGGCATGCGGCATCAGCGGCGCATTCCAGCATTTGGCTGGTATTAAAGGCAATCCTTTCATCATCGCCATCAATAAAAATCCCAGGGCCCCCATCTTTCAGGTTGCCGATGTCGGAATCGTTGACGACCTTTTAGAGCTCCTGCCGGAGCTGACCAACAAAATTCGTGAAATGCGAAAAGCAGCTTAGTGAGGACCTCGACATGATTGCTCCCAAGACGCTGAAAATGAGTTTGAAGTCGCTTAGAGACTTCGCAAAGAAGAAGTTGCCGGACGAGACTCTTATCGAGCTGGACGAACGTGACGAGTGCCCACTCGAGATTGTCCGCTACATGTGCAACCCCGATCAGTTGGGAATTCAGCTCCTATTTATTCCTGAAGAGTACGGCGGACTGGGAGGCGGCGCTTTCGACGTGTACTGCATTTGCGAGGAGATGGCGCGGATTGATCTGGGAGTAGCCACGGCAGTGCTGGCCACCTTTCTGGGCAGTGACCCCATCACGATGGGCGCCACCCCGGAACAGAAAAAGCACTGGCTGAGCCGGATCGCGGACGAGGGGATTTTGTTCGCGTACGGCGCGACGGAACCGGAAGCTGGAAGCGATTTGGCAGCGTTGAAGACCACAGCCGATCCCGTGCTTCAGGACGGTCGCATCGCCGGCTACAAGATCAATGGCAACAAGCAATGGATCAGCAATGGCGGCATCGCCGACGCCTACACGGTTCTGGCAAATACGCCCGCCGGGCCGAGCTGGTTCGTCGTAGAGAAGGGCGCTAAAGGGTTCACCCAAGACGAACCGGAAGATAAACATGGCATTCGCCTGAGCAACACAGCCGCGCTGGCGTTCAACGACGTGTATGTTGATGCCGACCGGCTTATCGGTGGCGTGGAAGGACAGGGACTCAATCAAGCCCAGGCGGTCTTCGGATACACCCGCTTGATGGTGGCGGCGTTCGGCCTGGGAGCAGGTTGGGCTGCTCTGGACCGCGCCATTCCATACTCCACTAAGCGGATTCAGGCGGGAGCGCCACTCTCGGAAAAGCAGGGATACACCCACAAGCTGATTGTGCCGCACGTGGTGCGCCTGGAAGCTGCCCGCTCATATATCGAAGAAACAGCCGAGCGCATTGATGCCGGCGAGGGCAGTCTCAATACCGAGGGTGCGATCGCAAAGTATATGGCTTCCGAGGCCGGCAATGCGGCTGCCGAAGCCAGCATCCAGGCCCTGGGTGGCTATGGCTACACCCACGAGTACATGGTGGAGAAGATCAGCCGCGATGTGCGCATCACCACGATTTACGAAGGCACCTCTGAAATCATGGAGATGACCATCAGCCGTGACCGCTGGCAGCTTCACCTCAAGACCCGCGGGCAACACTACCACGAGCAGGCGCAAGGATGGGAGAAGCTCCACGCGCAGTGTCCGAATGTGGGCGCTGACGTGGCGGCCCTGGCCGCGCATGCGCTGGCTGAAGTGATGGAAAGGGCCCGTATCGGGCGCCTGACGCGCTATCAGCACATTCTTCTGCGCCTGGGCGAGTTGATCGCCTTCACGGAGTGCGCGGGCAGCCTGGCCCGGCGCGCCGCCCGTCTGGCGGACGGCAAGCCGAGCGAAAAGGCCAACCGGCGCTTCGACGCAAGCGCGTTGGCAGCTCTGAGCCGGGTGTTCGCCCGCGAAGCAGCACTGAAGGTTGCGGAAGAAGGGCTGCGCCTTGTGGTCGGGGCCGGCGGCGTCAGTGACGGCGAAGCAGCCACGATTGAGGCAAACATGCAGTTGCCCGCCATTCATCGCGCGCAAGCCGGATTGATTGCAGATATGGATTACGTGGCAGATGTCTTATACGACCGTGCGGCGAAGAGTGCCGCGCGTGCGGCGTGAGTTCTTATAAGTGGTACCGGCATCCGGCTGATTCTGATTGGCTGAATGCCACTTAATAAAGCGGGAGCGCAATCATGGAAAACACTGCATACCGGGCCATCGCCATTGTCGGGGCAGGCGCCATTCTGCCCGATGCGCCGAATGTGCCCGCCTTCTGGGCAAACGTTAAAAGCGGCCGTTACAGCATCACCGAGGTGGCGCGCGATCGCTGGGACCCGGCCCTTTACTACGATTCCAATCCCAGCACCCCGGATAAGACGTACTCCAAGATCGGTGGGTGGGTACGGGATTACCCATGGGAGCCGATGAAGTGGCATCTGGCAGTTCCGCCGCGGGTGGTGGATGCCATGGATGTGGCGCAGAAGTGGGCCATCGCCTGCACCCGGGAAGCATTGGAGGATTACGGCTATCCCAAACGGCCGCTCGATCTGGAGCGCACGGCGGTGATCCTCGGTAATGCCATGGCCGGAGAAAAGCACTACCTGACGGTGTTGCGCGTTTATTTTCCCGAATACGCCCGCGAACTCGAAGAAAGCGGAAGTTTCGCGGTCCTGCCGGAAACTGTGCGGCGCGACATTACGCGTGAGTTGCATGAGCGCATGGGGAAGCGCCTGCCCGAAATTACGGAAGACAGCATGCCCGGCGAGCTCGCCAACTGCATTGCCGGCCGCATTGCGAACATCTACAACTTGCATGGTCCCAACTACGTGGTAGATGCTGCCTGCGCCTCGGCCATGGCGGCCATCAGCTCCGCAGTCGAAGGGCTGGTGCAGAACGATTTCGACGCCGCCGTAACCGGTGGCATTGACCGCAACATGGGCGCCTCCACCTTCGTCAAGTTCTGCAAGATTGGGGCGCTTTCGGCGACCGGCACTCGTCCTTACGCGGAGGGCGCCGACGGATTCGTGATGGGCGAAGGCGCTGCCATCTTCTTGCTCAAGCGCCTGGCCGATGCCGAACGCGACGGCGACAAGGTCTACGCCGTGCTCCGCGGCATGGGCGGCTCCAGCGATGGAAAAGGAAAGGGGATTACCGCCCCCAATCCTATCGGCCAGAAATTGGCGGTTGAGCGCGCCTGGCAGAACGCCGGCCTGTCCCCCGCGACTGCCACTTATATTGAAGGGCATGGAACTTCCACTCGTGTCGGTGACGTGGTCGAAGTGCAGAGCCTGGTGGATGTCCTAAGTGGCTTCCATCTTCCAGCCGAATCGGTGGCGCTGGGCTCCGTCAAATCCAACATCGGGCACCTCAAAGGGGCCGCAGGGGCCGCAGGTTTTCTGAAAACTGTTTTGGCGCTTCGCGACAAAGTGCTGCCGCCCAGCGTGAATTGCGAGCGACGCAATCCCGATATTGATTTTGTGCATTCTCCCGTTCGCGTAAACACCCAGCTGACCCAATGGACGGTTCCGAAAGATGCTGTGCGTCGTGCCGGCCTGAGCGCCTTCGGTTTTGGCGGCACTAACTTTCACGCCGTGCTGGAGGAATACATTCCTCACAGGCTGACTGGAAATGGCAAGCGGGCGGTGGCAGTGGGCGAGGTGCCCTCCGAGCGGGTGAGTGAGGTGATTCATGCCAAGGATGGTCCACGCGGTTCTGTAGCTTCCTGCAAGGCGCCGTTACGCGGCGCGCTGGTCATCGGCGCCACTTCAGAAGCACTGCTGAGCGAGCGTCTGCGTGCCGTGAAACAAGAAGCGGATGCAGGCCGCGCGCCCGCGCCGGCGGCCCCGGCGGAAGCGGATCTGCACGCGCCTGAACGTCTGGCGATTGATTATGCCGATGCCAGGGATCTGGCTGCCAAAGCAGGCAGCGCGCTCAAAGCGCTGGCGGCCAACCAGGCGCCTGTGTGGAAGGTTTTGCGGGCGCAGGGCATTTTCCGCGGACACGGCCCGGCACCCAAGGTCGCGTTCCTTTACACCGGCCAAGGCTCGCAGTACGTCAACATGCTGCAGCCATTGCGTGCCACCGAACCGATTGTGGCCGAAACGTTTGCCGAAGCGGATCGCGTCATGACGCCGCTGCTGGGCAAGCCGCTCAGTCAGTTCATCTTTATTAATTCCACCGATGCAGCCGCGGTGGCCAAGGCCGAAGACGACCTGCGGCAGACTGCTATTACCCAGCCCGCGGTGCTGGCGACCGACATGGCGTTAACCCGTCTGCTCGCGGCTTACGGCATTGTGCCCGACTTCACCATGGGGCACAGCCTGGGCGAATACGGAGCCCTGATTGCCTCTGGCGCTATTCCGTTCGAGGATGCCCTGGAAGCGGTGAGCGCGCGTGGCCGGGAAATGACTCGTGTGTCGCTCAAAGACAACGGACGCATGGCTGCGGTGTTCGCGCCGCTGGCCGAAATCGAGCGAATCTTGAAAACAATTAATGCCTATGTTGTGGTTGCCAATATCAACAGCGAAAGCCAGGGAGTAGTTGGCGGCGCTAGCACGGCGGTAGAGCAGGCCATGGAAGCTTTCCAGAAGGCCGGCTTTGAGGTGGCCGCTCTGCCGGTCAGCCACGCTTTTCATACCTCGATTGTCGCCCCCGCCAGCGAGCCCTTGCGGCGGGTCCTGGAGCGCCTGCATCTGCAGTCACCGCAAATTCCAATCATTGCCAACCTGAACGGTGAGTTTTATCCCACTGGTTCGGATGTTGTGCCACAGATGCTCGACATTCTCTCGCAGCAGGTGGCGTCTCCTGTGCAATTCATAAAGGGTCTGCATACTCTGTACGACGCTGGAGCCCGTGTGTTCGTGGAAGTGGGCCCGAAGAAGGCGCTGCAAGGATTTGCTGAAGACGTACTTGGCGGGCGCGGCGATGTGCTTTCGCTTTTTACTAATCATCCCAAGTTTGGCGATGTTCCGTCCTTCAACCAGGCGCTGTGCGGCCTTTATGCGGCAGGGCTGGGTCGCGGCGTCGCAGCGCAACCCGTGACGTCTACGTCTGTTACCGGGGTGGCGGAAATCTCTAAATCCATATCGCCGGCACCCTCCCAACGAGCCGTCTCCGAAGTGCCATCGAATGGGGGTCGCTACGTTGAACTCGGCCGGATGTTTGCCGAGGTGCTGGAGCGTGGCTGGCAAATATACGGCGGGCAAAAGCTGGCGCGCAGCAGCGCTCCGGTGGCCATCACGGGAGCGGCCCTAGGCCTTCCTGGAACAGAGCACATTTTTGACGACGGCAACATCGGGCGCATTCTGCGTGGCGATCAGTTCATTGACGTCGTTCCTGGCCAGCTTCGCCGTGCCATGCTCGACAAGCACATCACGCGGCTCGTGAAAAGCGACAACGGCGGGCCCACGTTCGAGACAATTAATAATGTCGCTGATGTTATCAAGCTGGCCGGCCGTGGCCGAGCCTTCGACTTAGAGCACGAGTTCGGCGTTTCCGCGGAGCGTTTGGCCGCTCTGGATCGAGTGACCCAACTGGCCATCGCGGCCGGCGTTGATGCCTTGCGTGATGCCGGCATTCCCCTGGTCATGCGCTACAAGACCACCAGCAAAGGCACAAAGTTGCCCGATCGCTGGGCCCTGCCAGATGCTTTGCGCGACGACACGGGCGTAATCTTTGCTTCTGCCTTCCCGGGTTACGACTCCTTCGCCGACGAGATATCCCGCTATCACATGGACCGCGCGCGGCGTGAGCAACTGGCCATGCTGGAAGATTTGCAAGCCCGCATGGCGGAGACAAATGGCCATTCCATCCTGGTGCAGGAACTCGAGCGTCGTGCGGAAGAACTGCGCGACGTTATCGAGAAGGAGCCTTATGTTTTCGACCGCCGCTTCCTGTTCCGCACTCTCTCCATGGGGCACTCGCAGTTTGCTGAATTCATTGGCGCTCGCGGCCCGAATACCGCGATCAATGCAGCGTGTGCGAGTACGACCCAGGCCGTGGGGCTGGCCGAGAATTGGATCCAGGCAGGAAAATGCCGCCGCGTGATTGTACTCTCGGCTGACGATGTCACATCCGATCACATGATGGAGTGGTTTGGCGCCGGCTTCCTGGCCAGCGGGGCGGCGGCCACCGACGAGGTAGTCGAGGAAGCTGCCACACCTTTCGACCGGCGCCGGCACGGCATGATTGTCGGTATGGGAGCGGCCGCCCTGGTCGTAGAGAGCGTGGAAGCCGCGCGGGAGAGGGGACTCCAGCCCATCTGTGAAGTCTTGAGCTCAGTAACCGCCAACAGCGCCTTCCACGGCACTCGCTTGGATGTGCAGCACATCAGCCAGGTGATGGAAGACCTGATTACCCAAGCCGAGGAGCGGCACGGCATTCGGCGCCAGGAGATCGCCCCGCGCACGGTCTTTGTTTCACACGAAACCTACACTCCCGCGCGCGGAGGCAGCGCCTCAGCCGAAATCTTTGCGCTGCGGCACGTTTTCGGCGATGTTGCCGACCGTATTGTCATCGCCAACACCAAGGGCTTCACCGGCCACGCCATGGCTACCGGAATTGAAGACGTGGTCGCAGTGAAAGCGCTGGAGACCGCCTGCGTGCCGCCCGTGGCCAACTTCAAGGAAGTTGATCCGGAACTCGGCTCCCTGAACCTGTCGAAGGGCGGCAGATATCCGGTGGAATATGCGCTGCGCCTGGGCGCCGGCTTTGGTTCGCAGATCAGCATGACCCTGGTGCGCTGGGTGCACACCCGGGATGAAGTTCACCGGGCACCTAATGCCCTTGGCTACGCTTACCGCATCATCGATCCAGCGGCCTGGGGAAATTGGCTCAGCCGCACTGCAGGGTATCCCACGGCAGACCTGGAAGTGGTGCGCCGCACACTGCGAGTACGCGACCAGGGGCCGGCGGCACAGGCCGGTAAGACAGCCCGGGAGCCGCGTGCACTGTCGGCGGCGACTACGGAAAAACAAGTGCAGCCAGTTCCCGCGTCGCCAATCAAGACGCCGGAAACTAGACCGGCGCCTCCACCAATTGCTGCGGCAGCGGAGCCGAAACCGAAGCCGGCGAAAAGTGAGCCGGTTCTGGCACCGAAGCCGGCTCCTGCGGGTGACGGCGTGAAAGACCGGGTGCTCGCGGTGGTTGCCGCAAAGACAGGCTATCCGGTTGACATGCTCGATTTGGATCTGGATCTCGAAGCGGATCTGGGGGTTGATACCGTGAAGCAGGCGGAAGTGTTTGCCGCCATCCGCGAAACTTACGCCATCCCTCGGGAAGAGAACCTCAAGCTGCGTGATTTCCCCACCCTCGCTCATGTCATCCGGTTTGTGCACGACCGGCGGCCGGATATTGCCGCTGAAAAACCGATTCCTGCCACTAACAAACCAGGCACTCCTCCTGCAGAAGTGAAACAAGAGGTCAAAGCGGCAGTGCCACAGCCTCCGGCCCCTTCGGCTGCCGGACCTGATGCTGTGAAGGAACGAATACTTGCGCTCGTGGTAGAGAAGACCGGCTATCCCAAAGATATGCTCGATTTGGACCTCGACTTGGAGGCCGACCTGGGCATTGACACTGTGAAACAGGCGGAAATGTTCGCGGCCATCCGCGAAATCTACAACATCCCACGCGATGAGAATCGTAAGTTGCGCGACTATCCAACTCTGGCGCACGTGATCCGCTTCGTTTATGAGAAGCGGCCCGACTTGGCGGCAACTGCCGTGGCAGCGCCGGCAACTACGGAGGCGGCACAAACTGCTCCCAAACCTCCGCAACCTGCTCCCCCTCAGGCCACGACCGCACAACCCGGCGAGGCTCCCAGTGGCGGATCCGACGCAGTAAAGGCACGGATTTTGGCCCTCGTCGTGGAGAAGACTGGGTACCCGCAGGAGATGCTCGACCTTGACCTCGACCTGGAAGCGGACCTGGGCATTGACACTGTGAAACAGGCGGAGATGTTCGCCGCTATCCGCGAAATCTACAACATTCCCCGCGATGAAAGTCGCAAGCTGCGCGACTATCCGACCTTGGCGCACGTGATCCGCTTTGTGTATGAAAAGCGCCCCGACCTTGCTGTACCTGCCCCGCCGGTTCCCGTAACCCAGCTGGCGCCTGCTCCCGCGCAGGTTGCGGAAGTCGCCACGGACGATGCCATCAAAGAAAAAGTATTGGAGATCGTGGCTGAAAAGACCGGGTATCCCAAAGAAATGCTGGACCTGGATCTGGACCTGGAAGCCGACCTGGGCATTGACACCGTAAAACAGGCAGAGATGTTTGCTGCCGTGCGGGCGGCTTACAACATTCCTCGGGATGAGAACCTGAAGCTGCGCGATTTTCCTACTCTGGCGAGCGTGATCAAGTTCGCGCGCGATCGGCAGCACCAAACGGCAATCGTCAGCTCGCCGGCCCAAGAGGAAGTCCTTAAACCGAAGGAGCAGAAGCCCGTAGAAACTCCGGTTGCCACTGTGCGTCCCGCGCTAGCCAGCCTGGATGCCGCGAATCGTATTCCACGGCGTGTGCCAATTCCGGTCTTGCGTCCGCCACTCGAACTCTGCAAGTCCACTGGGGTCGTACTGGATGGCGCTCGTCGCGTACTAGTTATGAGTGACAAAAGTGGCGTGGGAGTGGCATTGGAACAGCAACTGCACGCCCTGGGCGTAGAACTTCTTCGCATAGAAGGCGTGCCGGATGCAGACACTCTCACCAGTCGCCTTAAGACCTGGCTCGCGGCCGGTCCAGTGAATGGAGTGTACTGGCTGCCTGCTCTCGATTATGAAGGCGATCTTCACGTTCTCGACCTCACTGGCTGGCATGAAGCGGTGCGGGCGCGGGTGAAACTGCTTTACACCGCCATGCGAACGCTGTACGAGCAGATTGCAACGCCGGGCACGTTCCTGGTGTCGGGTACGCGGTTGGGCGGACAGCATGGTTACGACGAGGCCGGAGCGGTGGCGCCGCTGGGCGGCGCAGTCGTGGGCTTCACCAAGACGTACAAGCGCGAGCGTCCAGACGTTCTCGTCAAAGCCGTGGATTTCGAACCCGAGCGCAAAGCCGAGGAAATCGCCAAACTGCTGATCCAGGAAACACTCACCGATCCTGGCGCCGTAGAGATCGGCTATAAGCAAGGCCTGCGCTGGACACTTGGCCTCCAAGAGCAGCCAGCCGACGATGGTCAGCCCGGCCTGCAGCTCAACAAAGAAACCGTTTTTCTGGTCACGGGCGCGGCCGGGAGCATTGTCTCAGCCATCACCGCCGATTTGGCCGCAGCTTCGGGCGGAACCTTCTATCTCCTTGACCTGGTGCCCGAGCCCGATCCGAACAATCCAGACCTCAAGCGCTTTGCCAGCGATAAGGAGGGCTTGAAGCGCGAGCTCTTCACTCGCATTCAGGCGCGAGGCGAGCGCGCCACACCCGCCTTGGTTGAGAAAGAGCTGGCAGCGCTGGAGCGGGCGCAGGCCGCGCTGGCCGCTATTAACAGTGTGCGAGCGGCCGGCGGTACGCCGCATTATTGTGCCGTCAATCTCACCGATGCGGGCGCCGTCGCCAAAGTCATTGATCAGGTGAGCTCGCGCAGCGGGCGCATTGACGTCCTGTTGCATGCGGCCGGGATGGAACGAAGCCACATGTTGCCCGACAAGGATGCCCGCGAGTTCGACCTCATCTTCGATGTGAAGAGTGACGGCTGGTTCAACTTGTTGCACGCCATTGGCGACATGCCTCTGGGCGCAACAGTTGCGTTCAGCTCCATTGCCGGGCGCTTCGGCAACGCAGGCCAGACGGATTACAGCTCGGCCAACGATCTGTTGTGCAAAATCACCTCGAGCTTCCGCAGCACCAGACCGGCCACGCGCGCCATTGCCATTGATTGGACGGCATGGGGCGGTATCGGCATGGCTACCCGTGGCTCGATTCCAAAGATGATGGAAGCCGCCGGTATAGACATGCTGCCCCCAGAGGCTGGCATTCCCCTCATCCGCCGCGAACTAACAGCAGGAGCAACAAGGGGCGAAGTCGTCATCGGCCAGCGCCTCGGTGTTCTGTTGAATGAATTCGATCCTACCGGAGGGCTGGATGTGGACAAGGCGCGGGCCATGCTGCAAAAACCGGCCTATGGTCCCATGATTGGCAAAGTTGCATCCATGACCCTGCAAGGTGGGCTGTCCATTGAAACCACCCTCGACCCGGCAATTCAACCTTTCCTGCGCGACCATCAGATTGAAGGCACGCCTCTGCTGCCGGGCGTCATGGGCATCGAGGCATTTGCCGAGGCCGCGCTGTGCTTGCTGCCGGGATGGCACGTTGAAGCGGTCGAGAATGTGAACTTCCTTGCCCCGGTTAAGTTCTATCGCAACGAACCCCGCTCGTTGGCCCTGGAGGCGGTTATTCGTCCCCAGGGTGACATGATCGTTGCCGAGTGCCGGCTCCTTGGACGAAGAACACTTCCTAATCAGCCGGAGCCGCAGGTCACCACGCATTTCACCGGACGCGTGCGTTTGGTCAGCAGGCGGCCAGAGCTGATTACGAGGCCAAAGCCCAATCCACCTGGCGGAGCGATGATCGCCGCCGCAGATGTTTACCGTGTTTATTTCCACGGACCGGCTTATCAGGTTGTGGAGCAGGCGTGGTGGGACGGCGCCCAAATGACCGGGCTGTTGGCCAGGAACTTGCCCGAGAATCACCATCCTGCTGACCTGCCCACGCTCATGTCTCCACGGTTGATCGAGCTGTGCTTCCAGTCCGCCGGCCTTTGGGAGCTGGCAGTACAAGGCCAACTGGGGCTGCCACGGCATGTGGAAGAAGTATGCGTGCTGCGGTCACCCGAATTGGCCGCAGGGCCTTTGTATGCCCTGGTCACGCCTCAGCCCTCGCAATTCGAGGTGGAAGTAATAGACGCTAACGGAAATATTTACCTGCAGTTGAAAGGCTATCGCACCGTCGCCCTCCCGAGGGGAGTCGATGCCAACGCTTTGAAAGCACTGCAAGCCCTAACGTCACTGCAGACTGCCGCCTGATCCCGCGCGGATTAGACAGCAGGAAATCGAACCGGTTGGGGGCTCTTATGCAGATCGAGTTTCAGCGCGTCGCCATAGTTAATCGCGGGGAACCGGCCATGCGCTTTATCCATGCCGCCCGCGAGTTCAACCACGAGCATCAGACGTCATTGCGCACCATCGCCTTGTTCACGGAACCCGACAGCCGTTCCCTGTTTGTGCGCGAAGCCGACGAGGCCGTCTTTCTTGGGCCCGCACAGTTGATTGATGCAGCCACGGGCGAGCTTAAGAGCAGCTACGTCAACTATGAGCGCCTGCAACAGGCGCTGCAGAGCGCGCGCGCCGAGGCGGTTTGGGCGGGCTGGGGCTTCGTGGCCGAGCACGCCGAATTTGCCGACTTGTGTCGCAGCATGGGGATCGTATTTATAGGTCCAGATGGCGACGCGATGCGCTTGTTGGGCGACAAAATATCCTCCAAGCTGCTGGCAAAGCAGGCGCAGGTGGCGGTGGTGCCCTGGAGCGAGGGCGCGGTTGAAACCCTCGCGGAGGCCGAGCGCCAGGCTGACCACCTGGGGTATCCCTTACTCATTAAGGCGACCGCCGGCGGCGGCGGACATGGTATCCGCCGGGTGAATTCACCCGCTCAACTTTCCACCGCCTTTGCCGGCGCTCGGTCGGACGCCTGCAAGGCATTCGGTAATCCCACGGTGTTCCTAGAACAGTTGGTACACGGGGGACGCCACGTTGAAGTTCAGATCATCGCCGATCACTACGGCACCACCTGGGCGGCCGGCGTGCGCGACTGCACCATCCAGCGCCGCCATCAGAAAATACTCGAGGAATCGCCGTCGCCGGCGCTCTCCCCGCAAGCGGACCACGAGTTGCGGGATGCGGCAGTGCGTTTGAGCAAAGCCGCCGGGTATCACAATGCCGGCACTGTGGAATTTCTGTACCAAACGGACAGCAACCGTTTCCTGTTCATGGAGATGAATACCCGCCTGCAGGTTGAACATCCGGTCACCGAGTGTACGACGGGGCTGGACCTGGTCAAATTGCAGATTTATGTGGCTGCCGGCGGCCGCCTGGAGGCAGCGCCGCCGCTGCCCGCCGGGCACGCCATCGAGGTTCGGCTCAACGCCGAAGATCCCAATGCCGCCTTCGCTCCCGCCCCCGGCGTCGTGGAGCGGTTTAGGATTCCGACCGGACCCGGCGTGCGCATTGATACGGGTCTGGCGGAAGGCGACACCGTCTCGCCGCAGTTCGATTCCATGATCGCCAAGATCATCGGCTACGGGCAGAATCGCAGGGAAGCCCTCTCCCGCCTGCAGCGAGCGCTTCGTCAGGGAGTTGTCGTGATTCGGGGCGGAGCCAGCAACAAGGCGTTCCTTTCGGAGCTACTCGCGCGCGACGAGGTTCAGAGGGGAGAAGTTGATACCGGCTGGCTGGACCGTTTAGCGGGCAACGGCAACCATCTTTCCCGCCACTACGCCGAAGTGGCACTGCTCCAGGCCGCAATAGAAGCCTACGACGCGGAGCTGGCGATTGAACAGAAGCAATTCTACGCCTCGGCAGTACGCGGACGGCCGCAAGTCCGCCGCGAAATAGGCCGTTCCGTGACGCTTCGCTATAGGGGGCATTCCTACTCCCCGCAGGTGTACCAGCTCGCCCCCCATTCTTATCGAGTGGAGGTGGATGGGGCTTCCATTAATGCCGGCTGTGAGCGCCTGGACCGTTTCGAATTCTGGCTTACGATATGCGGGCGCCGCTTCAGGATCACGTCGGTAGCTGAAGAATTGAATTACCGCATTGAAGTGGATGGGATCTCCCATTGCATTGATCGCCATGAAGGCGGCGTGGTGCACGCCATGGCTCCCGCCGTAGTGGTGTCAATTGCTGTCAAACCGGGAGACATGGTTGCGGCGGGTGATCGCGTGGCCGTGCTGGAAGCAATGAAGATGGAGATGGAGGTGGTGGCTCCATTTTCCGGCAAAGTCTGCCAGATACTGGCCATACCCAATGTGCAGGTGGACGCCGGAACACCCCTGTTACAGATAGAACCGGCAGAGGGCGAGCAGGGAAACCAGATCGCAGAGAGGATTGTGTTTGGGCCGCTGGTTGCGCCCGAGAAGCGTGAACCAGCCGGGGATCCTTTCGCGAGTTTGGACTCACTGCGGCAATTGATGCTTGGTTTTGATGTGGATCCGGCGCAGACCGCGAGCCTCCTTTCCAGCTGGAGCCGCAGTTGTGCGGCTCAAAAGCGCGGTGATGAGTTCACCCGGCGTGAAGACGAGATTCTCCACATCTTTGTGGATATCTGCTCTCTCTTTCATCGCGAGCCCAATGTGGATGGCTCGGTTGGCGCGGAAGAGCCCAGCGCGGAACTGCAATTGTTCACCTTTTTGCGGACCCTCGACACACGCGGCGAGGGGCTTCCCGTAGGCTTCAGGGAAGCGCTACTGCGGGCGCTGGCCCATTATGGCATCCGGTTGCTGGAGCGGTCCCCGGACCTGGAGCAGAGCTTGCTCTGGGTTTACAAATCGCACCAACGCGTAGAACAGCAGACATCAGTAGTCTTTCGCATCCTGGAACAGCGCCTGGCGCGGGTGGACGCATTTGCTTCCAGCGCCGGTCCCGAGTTTCGCACATTGCTCGACCGCATGATCTTTGTCACCCGTGGAGCCTTCCCCAGCATAAGCGACCTGGCCCAGGAGCTTCGCTACCGCTGCTTCGATCAGCCCACCTTCGAGCGCGCGCGTCAGCAGGTTTACGCGCACATGGAAGATCATTTGGCCTCCCTCGCCGCCAATCCTGAGGCTGCGGACCGTGACCAGAAAATAACCGCTCTCGTGGAATGCCCACAGCCTCTCATGGGGCTCTTCTCCAGCCGATTCTCGACCGCGGCCCCTGAATGCCGCCGTTTGATGCTGGAAGTGCTTACCTGCCGCTATTACCGGATACAGAATCTGGCCAGCTATCGCTGCCTGATGTCGGACGGACAATACTTTGTAAGCGCGGAACACGATGACGAGGGAAAACACGTACATCTTTTCACCACCTGCGCCGAGTATGCCCGCCTGGGCGATGTGGTCCGGTCCATGTGTGGCATGATCGGCGAGGTGCCGGCGGAGGAGGAAGTCTCAATTGACTTTTATCTGTGGCACGCCGATTCTCTCGCTGATACTGAAGCTGCTCAGCAGGAAATCCAGTCTGTGCTTAATGATTCCGCTTTTCCTCGCCCCATCCAGCGCGTTGTGGTGGTGGTTGGCGGCCAGAACGGCGGTGTGCAGCATTTTACTTACCGGCTCCGCGACAACAGGTATGAGGAGAAAAAACTATACCGCGGAATCCATCCCATGATTGGCAGACGCCTGCATCTGTGGCGTCTGGCGAACTTCAAAATCCAGCGTCTGCCTTCGGTGGAGGATGTCTACTTGCTCCATGGTACTGCACGCGATAATCCGAAGGATGAGCGCCTGTTTGCGATAGCAGAAGTCCGCGATGTTACTCCTGTGTACGACCAGGCCGGGCGCATCGTGCAACTGCCCCATCTGGAACGCATGTTCGCGGAGGCGCTGGCCAGCATTCGGCTGGTTCAGTCGCGGCGTCCTCTCAAGGACCGTCTCTACTGGAACCGCGTATTCCTCTATGTCTGGCCGCCGCTTCGCCTCAAGATGGACGAGTTTCAGAGCATCCTGAACCGGCTGGCCCCGGCCATGGAGGGTCTGGGCCTGGAGCAGGTAGTGGTGCGCGCCCGCATTCCGTATCCTCAGACGGGCGAACTACGGGACACAGTTGTCCGCATTTCCATGCCCGGCGGCGCCGGCATGCACGTGACTATCCGCCCGGCGACCAAAGTGGAAGCCATCAAGCCGTTAGGCGAGTACGAACAGAAGGTCATTCGCATGCGCCGGCGCGGGCTTATCTACCCATATGAAATCATCAAGATGCTCACTCCGGATCGGGAAGACACGCGAACCTCGTTTCCTGCCGGTAATTTTGTGGAGCATGATCTTAGCCCGGATGGCCGCCTGGTTCCGGTGGACCGGCCTTATGGACAAAATAAGGCCAACGTCATCGCCGGTACCATTTGCAACTTCACCGCCAAGTATCCGGAAGGCATGACCCGTGTCATGCTGCTGGGTGATCCCAGCAAGGATCTGGGGGCCATTGCCGAGCCTGAATGCCGCCGGATCATTGCCGCTCTCGATTTGGCGGAAAAGAAACATGTGCCTTTGGAATGGTTTCCTATTTCCGCCGGCGCCAAAATCTCCATGGACAGCGGAGTGGAGAACATGGATTGGATTGCCCAGGTTCTGCGCCGACTCGTCGAGTTCACGCAAGCCGGCGGCGAAGTAAACCTGGTCGTGGATGGCATCAACGTCGGAGCCCAGCCCTACTGGAACGCGGAAGCAACCATGCTCATGCATACCCGCGGAATCCTGATCATGACTCCAAATGCCGCCATGGTGCTTACCGGCAAGCGGGCCCTGGATTACTCGGGCAGTGTCTCCGCCGAGGACAATCAGGGTATTGGCGGTTACAGCCGAATCATGGGTCTCAATGGCCAGGCCCAGTACTGGGCGCAGGACATTCACGAGGCCTGCCACATTCTGTTGCGTCACTACGAGCACACCTATGTGATGCCCGGCGAACGCTTCCCCAGGCCGGCGGCGACTACCGATCCCAGGGAGCGGGATGTGTGCGCCAGCCCCCACGGCAACAATGGCGAGAGCAGCTTCGGGCGTGTGGGAGAAATCTTTTCCGATGAGACCAACCCCGGCCGCAAGAAATCTTTCGACATTCGCCGGGTGATGATGGCCACAGTTGACCAGGATCATCAGCCACTTGAACGCTGGGCTGGCATGCAAGGCGCAGAGACCGCGGTGGTTTGGGACGCTCATCTCGGCGGCTATCCGGTTTGCGTGATCGGCATTGAATCGAAGCCTATATCGCGGCTGGGATTTGTTCCTGCCGACGGTCCCGATCAATGGACCGCCGGCACCTTGTTCCCTCTCTCCTCCAAAAAAGTAGCCCGCGCCATCAATGCCGCCAGCAACAACCGGCCGGTCGTGCTGCTGGCCAATCTTTCCGGATTTGACGGGTCCCCGGAGTCCATGCGCAGGCTGCAACTGGAGTACGGCGCAGAAATCGGCCGGGCAGTCGTGAACTTCAAAGGGCCTATGGTCTTTTGCGTTATCTCCCGCTATCACGGCGGAGCCTACGTGGTTTTCTCGCGCGTGCTGAATGAACAGCTG
>DASSQB010000485.1:0-3082 GCA_035702725.1 Terriglobales bacterium
AAAGCGTGGGCAGGATGGTGGCGTCCGGTGCTGGAGGCACCGCGGCCTCCGGTGCAGACGGCGCCTGCATCATGGCCGGCGTTTGTGACGCAGCGGAATTAGCCATCGCTGCTTCTACCCTGCCTAAGTATAGGCCAGAAATGAAGCCGAGAGTGTGCCCGCCGTCACAAATAAAAAGCGAAGTTCATCCGCCATTTGGAGCGGCTGTCCTGGCCTCCGCCTTAGCGGAACATGTTGCCGAAAAAACCCCGCAGCCGGGCGAGGAACCCGCGCGGCTTGTTGTTGCTGGCGGTCAGCTTAGATCGTGGCGCTTTGTAGTAGGTAACTCGTGCCGGACCCGTTACCTCGAATTTGAGCAACTCCGGCGGCGGGCCGCTGCTAAAGTGCAGTTCTGCCACCTGCACTACATCAGGAGCTTGCGGCTGCGTGGCGCGGAAGATAAACGGAGCTTCAACTTGCACCGGAGTGCCGCTGGGCAGAGCTGGCGCAGGATCGGTGGCTGCTGTAGTTGCCCGGGCCGGGGGTCCGCCGGAATTAGGAGGCGCCAGTACTGCCGCAGCAGGCGCGGGCGGAGGTTGGCCTTCGGCGCGCATTACCGGCACCGTGCGCAGCGGGCACCCGCAGGCAAGGTTGGCCACCGTGCTGGCGTTCTGCAGGCGTCCGCCATGGAACAGCACTTGATCGCCCGCATTCACCTGGTAGGTGTCGTTGCCCATGATTTCCGATACCACCGCCGCCGCCGTATTTCCCGGCAGCGTGCGCACGCAGGTGTTGCCCTGATTGTCGGCGCTTACCGCCATGTCGAATTCGCCTGGCCCGGGCAGCAGGATGCGGAAATCCGGCGTCAGAATCACGTCCGCTGCCGCGCCCAGCGGATAGTGCGTCTCAATGGTTCCCGTGCTTAGCCCCAGCATCAGGTCGCGGCCGCTCTTGGAAGGCGTCACCGAAAGCGAAGTGCCTGGGCAGACGTGGATCTCGCCGCCCCGCGGCAGGCGCAGCACCGTGGGATTGCCCATGGCCATCACCGATTGCGCGCCATGCAAAGTCTCAAAATTGGCTGCCGGTTCGTAGGTCGTGGCGGGTTGGGAGACAGGCGTAGGAGGGGGCGTTGCAACTGGAGCAGCGGGCGTTTGCGACTGCGCTTCCGTCGTTCCTTCTGCCTGCTGGCCTGCCCTCTGCGATGCCCCCGGCAGAAGCCACAAGGCGACCTTATTGCCCGTGGTAATCACCGAAAATTCGTGGGCTACCCGCAGTTGCACCACGACGCGCGCGATAGGCGGCGATTGCTTCCACTGGCTGGCCCGCACTTCACTGATGTCCTGATTCTTAACCGGTATTCGCCGCCATCCGCCCGGCAAGACCGCCCCTTCCAGGTCAATGACTATGCGTATGGGATTATCCAGGCGGCTCAGGTGAGGCCGCACCGCCCGGTCGGTGGTGATCTGCACACTCAGCCCTTTGCTGCTGGGCACAACCGCAATGTGCTGCACCACGGCGAGAATGCCCTGCGCCTGGACGCCAGTTGCGGCTACGGCTGCCAGCAGCGTCGCCAGCGCGAACTGCGCGACTCGTGACCTCATGCCGAGGGAACCTACCTGAACGATACCACCGGTATGCGTGCCAGAGAAGTGGCTGGGCGCAGGACTGGATGCTCCAAAAGGTCAGCTCTCGGCCAGGAATTCGTACTCATTGATCACAGCGGCCACGCTCAGTTCGCCATTGTTGCTGGCCGGTTCGGCGCGCACCACCGTGCCTTTGCAGCGCACCCGGATGTTCTCTGTAAGCGTGATTTCCGGCGGCAAGGTCAGGGTAAACTCGATATCGGTACCTTGCCCGATCTGGCTGTCAAGGTAAAAGCAGATGCCGCGGGCGCTCACATCGCGGGTGAAAGCCGTCTTCTCTCCCGCCGGTCCGTTCTGGTACTTCACCGAAATGGGTAGCCGCAGTGAGAAACGGCGAGTAGCGCGCTTGTCCTGCTGGCTCTCGGCCATGAAGCCTCCCAGAAGGTGGTGCTAGCATGGGCCTGATTCGGCTGGGCTGTCAAGCCTGCGTTTGGTCGCGGGCAAGTCACCCTGGCGTCCTCGGCCCATTTTGAAAACTGGCTTTTGCTCACCCAAGCTAGCCACTCTCAAGCTTTACAAAGAGAGGAAGTTACGAATCAGTTGCTTGCCCTCGCTGGTGAGCACGCTTTCGGGGTGGAATTGAACCCCTTCCACAGGGTAGCGGCGGTGCCGCAGGCCCATGATGACGCTTTCGCCATCCCGCTCCCGCGCTCGCGCGCTTATCTCCAGGTCCTCTGGCAAACCCTTCTCTGAAACTATCAAAGAGTGGTAGCGAGTGGCGGTCATGGGCGACCGCAGACCGCTAAATATTGTCTTTCCATCGTGTTCCACCTGGCTGGTCTTGCCGTGCATCAGCGTGCGGGCACGCACCACCTCGCCCCCGAACGCCGCGCCAATTGCCTGGTGGCCCAGGCACACCCCCAATAGCGGCAATTTGCCGGCAAAATGCCGGATCAGGTCAATGCTGATGCCCGCTTCCTGCGGCGTGCACGGTCCAGGGGACAGCAGAATTCGTTCGGGATGAAGGGCTTCGACCTCTTCCACCGTAACCTGGTCATTGCGCATCACTTCCACCTTTGCCCCCAGTTCGCCGAGATATTGCACCAGGTTGTAGGTGAAGGAATCGTAGTTGTCGAGCACGAAAACCATGGCAGCCTTTTAGGCGCTAGCCTAGCTATTAGCCTCAATTCGTTAGACAGGCTGTAAGGTCAAATGACCGCATTTTTCAAATCTGAGAGGCAATTCCGCCGGCAAGAGCCTCCCTCTGGGCGCGCCGGGGTGATCAGTGGGCTAAATGCTAAGTGCTAGTTGCCGAGTGCTTACTGCGTCATTCCGCCCGCCGGAGCGCCGGGCGCGGCCTCCGCGCCGGTATTGACCAGATCCTTCAACTCCTTGCTGGGCTTGAAGAAAGGTATCTTTTTGGCGGGCACTTCGACGCGATCGCCGGTCTTGGGATTGCGTCCCACCCGGGGCTTGCGCTGGCGGGTACGGAAGCTGCCAAAACCGCGAATTTCGATCTT
>DASSQB010000486.1:0-4932 GCA_035702725.1 Terriglobales bacterium
TTCGCCATGGTGAACCTGATCGCCGGTGAGGAGGTCGTTCCCGAACTGGTGCAGTCCAATTTCACGGCGGAAAACGTCGTTTCCCGCCTTCAGCCTTTGCTGGCCGACACGCCGGAACGGGCCAGGATGTTGGAGGGTCTGGCGCTGGTCCGGGAGCGCTTGCGGGCGGGTGCCGAGGGTCCTCTCCGTCCTGCTGCCGAGTGCGCTGCAGAAGCAGTGCTGGCTGCGTTATCCTAGACCTGCGGAGCGGAAGAGCTACCCCCGGCGGCGGCGCTATGGTCGCGTGAGCGCCGTTTGCCATAAAAAACGGCGGAAGAGATGAGTTGTTCGCATCTTTTTTGCCGGTACTTACATCGAAATTTGATAGCTCTCCGGGAGACAAAATGTACTTGGTACGGGTAAGAACGAAATCCCGGGCATTGTTGTGCCTTCTCGCAGTGTTGGCCTTGCTGGCGGTTCGCCCGGCAAAAGCCGCGGAAAAGCCGCGCCTGCAGGTGGATAGCTACAACATTGACGCCCAGCTCATCCCCGCCAAGCACCAGTTGGTGGCCCACGTTCAGGTCAAATTCACGGCGCTGGAGGACCTGAGCGTTGCGGTTTTCGAACTACATAATGACCTGCGGCCCACTCGCGCCCTCGACGCCGACGGCAAACCGCTCTCTGTGGAGCGGGTCACCCAAGATTCCACTATTCGCATCGCCCTGCCCAAGGGCCTGACCAAGGGCAATTCCACCACCCTGACTATTGATTACGCCGGCACGCTCGAGTCCGGCGACAACAGCCCGGTGCAGGGCCTGAATCTGGCCTATGTTGGGCCGGAAACCTCGTACCTGCTCTATCCTGGCCGTTGGTTCCCCGTCAGCGGTTACGGCCTCAACCGCTTTACCGCCACCATGCACATTACGGTGCCCAATTTCATGACCGTAATCGGCAGCGGCGCCACTACCGCGACCAGCGGAGCGCCCGTCGTGACCGAGGAGGAGGCAAAGAAGGCTGCCCCCGCCCGTCGCCGCCGCGGGGAGCGTGAGCGTCTGTCCGCTCCTGTGGCCGAACTGGCCGCCAACGGCCCGGTTCATACTTTCACCCTGGTATGGGACAAACCCAGCTTCCCTGGCACCATCATCGCCGGCCAGTTCGGCGACAGCACATACACCGCCGGCGGGCTCAACGTTCACGTTTACTTCCAGCCCTTGCACAAGAACATCGCTTCCCAGTACGGTGAAACCGCCGCTAAGGAATTCCAGTATTTCTCCTCGCTCTACGGCCAGCCCATGTCCACCAGCCTGAAGGTGGTGGAAATTCCCGATGATGCCGGGCTGCCCACAGCCTGGGCGCCGGAAGTTGCGGCCATGTCTTCCGGCAACATCGGCGACAAGGTGAACTACCGCCTCTTGGCCAATGTCATCGCCCACCAGTGGTGGGGCGTGTCCGTAAGTCCGGCCAGCATGAACGACTGGTGGCTGAACGACGGCTTTGCCCGCTATTCCGAGGTGCGCTATGTGGAAGAGGCGGCCGGCGAACAGGCCTTCCAGGACATGATGAAGGACGTCAGCGTGGGCGCGCTCGCCTATGACACCGTCCCCCTGGCCAGTGTCGGGAAAATGGACCCGTTCTCCCCTGAGTTCCAGTCCCTCAGCACCGACAAGGGCGCGGAAATCCTCAACATGCTGCGCTGGATCATGGGCGACGACAAATTCGACAACACCATGCGCGGCTTCGCCATCCAGTTTGCCGGCAAATCCGCTACCGTGGCCGATTTTCAGAACCTTGCCCAGCAGCATTATGGCGATCAGCTCACCTGGTTCTTCACCCAGTGGCTGAACTCCACCGGTGCTCCCGACTTCAAGAATAAGTACACCGTCTACCGCCTGGGCAGCGGCAAGGGCTTCCGCATTGTGGGTGAGATCACGCAGGACCTCGACTTATTCCGCATGCCGGTTGAATTGAGGGTGGATACCGACGGCAAGACTGAGCAGAAGCGCATCGAGGTAGTAGGCACGGATTCACCCTATACGGTTGACACCTACGGCCGTCCGCGTCGCATCGTGATTGACCCCAATGACTGGGTGCTGAAGAATTCTTCCGACATCAAGGTGCGCACGGCTATCATGCGCGGCCAGGGCTTTGTCCGCCAGGGCGATCTGGCGCAGGCTCTCACCGAATTCCAGAAGGCGCTCGACCTCAACAAGAACAGCTCGCTGGCCCATTACCGAATCGCCGAAGTTTTCTTTCTCCAGCATAATTACCAGGCCGCCGCCAACGCCTACCGCGAAGCCGAATCTGGCGACCTCGACCCCAAGTGGGTCGAGGTGTGGAGTCACATCCGGCTGGGAAATATTTTTGATCTGACCGGACAGCGTGAGCGCGCCACCAATGAATACCGCCAGGCCCTGCAGACCAACGACAACACCCAGGGCGCCCTGGAAGAAGCCCGCAAATACCTGCAGGCGCCTTATCAGCAGAAGCCCAGCTCGGGCCAGTAGAGCAAGTACCCGGTCCTCAGTATGCAGCTCCCTGGGGTTAGACCTCGTCCTTAAAGGGCCGTGGCTAAACTGCTCCGAGCCTAATACTCCGGCTACAACGTTTCCTCGCTAGGGGGTCCCGGTCGTCGCACGACTGCGCCAGTCCCGAAGGGACGTAATAGTAAAGCCCAGGACGGAAGTCCTGGGTAAGGATTGCTGAGAGTATTGTGAGTCCCTTTAGGGACGGCACTCTGGCATCTCCAAGCCGCGCGCCCTGCCCGACCTCGAATGCATCACATCTGACATGGCCAAGCCTATCAACCCCGACATCAATCCGTTCGGCGACACGCCCAGGCGCGCTCATCCCAGCATCAACCCTTCAGGGCCGACAACGGGAACCGAAGGCTGGGGATTGCGCCCAGACGAGCCGGAGATTGACGAAGGACATCTGAACCCGAAGATGGCGCAAGCGAAGAAACGAGTTAAAAAGAGCGTGCCGCCACGGCCCCGTAAGCGTGCCTAAGAAGAAAAATGGTCTGCCGGGCGCTGGACACTGCTCGCCGCAGCCTGCAGTCGCTGCACTTCTTCCGGCTGTAATCTGCGGTACTCGCCCGGCGCCACATCCAGTTCCAGCGGGCCATACTTCACGCGCTTGATCTTCTCCACGTGATGGCCGACTTCCTCGAACATGCGCCGGATCTGCCGGTTGCGGCCTTCAATCAGCGTCACCTCGTACCAGGGATTGGGAGCATCCCGGGTCAGGTGGATCTTGGCCGGCGCTGTCTTCACCGGCGCTTTGCCCGGCTCGCGCAGAACCACGCCGGAGCGTAGTTTTGCCACCGCCTCGTCGTTGGGCCGGCCGCTTACTTTCACCAGATAGGTTTTGGGCACGTGGGAGGAGGCGCGGGTCAGGCTGTTGGCCAGTTCCCCGTCGTTGGTTAGCAGCAGCAGGCCTTCGCTGGCATAGTCCAGCCGCCCCACGGGATAGACGCGGGTCGGCAGGCCATGAAGCAAATCCATGATGGTGGGCCGTCCCTCCGGGTCGGCCGCCGTGGTCACAAAGCCCTTGGGCTTGTTCAGAAGCAGGTACACGTGGTGCTCCGGGCCGCGCAGCAGCTTGCCGCCCACCCGGATGTGGTCCCGCTCGGGATCGGCCTTTGACCCCAGTTCTGTAACCAACTGCCCGTTCACCTCTACCTGGCCGCTGGAGATCAGCTGTTCCGCTTTGCGCCGCGAGGTGACACCGGCGGCGGCGATGATCTTTTGCAATCGTTCGAGCGTCATTTGCGATTCAGACTGCCGGATTTGCAAAAAGGCACACAGAAATTGAACCCTGCCCCTGTCAGCGGGGTTGACCGATTCGGGGGAGAAAAACGGCTTTTATCAATTGTAAAGGAGTCGCTTATGTAAGTGCGGCAAGCAATGTTAATTCGCTGCGAAAATAGGTAAACGGCCCTTCCGGGAGTTGCCAGGAGACTTCCAGCCGCGAGGCTACCCGCAAACCTTCCCATTCGCGAAACTCAAGGTAATTGCCCCGCCAGGGCGTCAGGACCGAGTGCTTGCCCACGAGTCGCGGTCGCTCCGCCCGGCAGGTGACCGGGCGTCCTGCCTCGGTTATTTCCAAATCCACTGTCGCCCCAGTCGGGTCGTTCCGGTCCCGCAGGCGCAAGCTAAGTGGTCCCACCGCGTTCCATTCCAGCGCAGGATGATTAAGCAGAGCAGGCGGGCAAAACATAGCAGAGGCAAGGTAGCGCTGCATCTCGCCCTTGTCCGCGTCGGCGCCAGTAATCTTTTTCAGGGGAATAAGGCCTGCGGCCTTTACCGTCAAGTAGCCATGGCCGTCCTCATAGGCGTCGGTCACCGTAACCGGGGTCAGTCTGCCGCTGCTGAGGCGGGCCTGCCAGCGAAAGCTGCTGCGGCGCGCTTCGATGGTCTGCTCCGCCGTGAAGGCAATCCAGCGCGCCTCCGGCGACATGCGCATTTCGCCCTGCTCGGTAATGCGGACCCCGATTACAGATCGAGCAACTTCTTCGCCTCCCGGAAAGCAGAATTGGCGCAGGCGGGCGAGAAGCGAGGTTGTTTGGGCATCCGCGGTCAACAGTCTCCGCCAGTGTGGCTTTGCAGAATTGTCACAATGTCATTTCGGTGTGTCTGTTTTGCTTTGTCGAGAGGGGTATCCCCATCTTCATTTTTCGCATCCGGACAGGCTCCGTGATCAAGAAGGAACTGGGCCGCCTCTAGATGACCTTGGCCTACGGCCTCGTGCAGTGGAGTATTTCCGAGCTCTCCGGGTGCGTTGATTTCTGCTCCAGCCCCAAGTAATGCAGCAATCTCTTCGAGGTTCCCGCGGGTGGAGGCGACGTGCAGCGGGCGTTCGCCAAAGTTGCCGACTTGATTGACGTCTCGAAGTGGCACCTCAGAAAAGGCGGGAAGGTCTTCATCCTCATACCTCCGAAGGACGTCCGCAGCC
>DASSQB010000487.1:0-9123 GCA_035702725.1 Terriglobales bacterium
GTGCGCGTGAAGCCCACGCCAGAGTTGTGTCGCGAGCGTTCAGATGGGCCAGGTGCGAGACCTGATCAGCGCCCAGCGAGCAGCCGCGGCAGGCGTGCTCAGGCCAGCCGAACACTCCCGGCTCGAAGAAGGCGCGATAGATGATCAACTGCCTGCGGCCCTCGAACAGGTCAAGCAGGCTCACCTTACCCTTGGGACCGTCGAACTCGTACTTCTTCTCCACCACCATCCACGGCATCCGCCGACGCTCGGCGGCCAGTGCGTCACGAGAGCGGGTGAAGGCCTTTTCCTTCACGAGCATCTTCTGGCGCGCAGCCTCCCACTCCTGTTGCGACACAATCGGGGGTGTCTTCATCGTGCTCATATCGCTTTTCTCCTTCGGTTTTTCAATCTTGCCGGCTGACATGGGAGATGTTCCTTTCATTCGAGTTTGCGGTGAACTCGCTACTATTGTTCTTCTTACGGGAAACCTTCACGGCCAACGCTGCCAGCCCGCCGGTAGACATCGAGCCAACAACGATTAGCCCCACGGTGGATAAACAGAATGGACACATCGTTCACCTCTCAAGCGCGAAGCTTCCACGCTTAGCCGGCCTGTTCTAGAGAATCACTCTTGTGTCGCACGGAGCCGGCCTAGGCTGCATCCGCCACACTTCGCGACACGTAAGCGGCGAACTGACGCTCCAGCGTTTTGGTTGCTCCACTGCGCCACCCCTCCGCCATAGACTCGGACATGGGGTCGGGGAAGATGTCCTCTTCGCCTTTTTCCAATCCGTCAAAGATGCCTCGCGCCACGGACTCCGGAGAAAACTTTGGTATGTCCAGGTATCGCGTCATGTCGGTGTCTACGGGACCGGCCATAACGGCATGAACCTTCACCCCGCGCGCGGCCCAAAGAGCGCGCAGCGATTGCGTCAGCGAAAACGCCGCTGCCTTCGAGACCGAGTAGGCGGGCGTGAACGGCACGCTCGCCAAGGCTGCCAACGACAGGATGTTTACAACGGCCCCCTGAAAACGAGCCACCAGCGGCAGGAAAGCCTGCGACACGCCGTAGGTACCGAAAAGGTTGACAGCGAGGTGCCGTTCAAGATTGGCGCGATCGCTCAGGTCATTGTGAAGGTCCACTCCGGCGTTGTTGATCAGGATATCGAGCGCTTGCACTTTCTCGACGGCGTCCCGAATCTGTGCGGCGTTGGTCACGTCCAAAGTCAGGGGCGTGACTCGCCTATCGGAATGGGTAAAGGGTTGGCGCGTGGCCGCGTATACGCGCTTCGCGCCTCTCCTCAAAGCTTCCTCAACCAGTGCCCGTCCGATGCCTCGGTTTGCGCCGGTGATCAAAAGTACTTTGTTTTCGATGTTCATATCGTCCTCCTGGTTCGATTTTTTCGTACTGCTGCTATTACGGATTAGGGCGATGCGAGGATACGTCCGGCTTAAACTTCCTCAAGGTGCACGTCGGCGCTCACATTCATGCGATATCTCTTCGCCCAGCGGCACATACCGCGAAGCGGAGCGATGATCGTGCTTGCCGAATGGGTTAAGGAGTACTCGACGACAACAGCAGCACTTGATCTGATGCCACGTTTCGCTACCAACCCGGCGGATTCGAGACTACGCAGAGTTCTGGTCAGCATCCGCTGCGACATCCCTCCGAGTGAGGGGACCACGAAGATACGTGGAATTTTCGGTTGCCGGCACGACATTGGCACACCAGGACCATCGACACAAGGCTCACCCTGCGCTCACTTATAAGAGTTCGTGGCAGGTCTGCGACGTTCGGATGGCTGCCTGGAAGCTCCTCTTGGTATCGAGGCAGGACTGCAGCCTGCCCTGTCGCCGGCGCTAGAACGCACCCGAGACCAACAAAATAGAGCTATTTCGTGGATGGTCGCAATCCGGAAGTTGCCTGCGCAGATCTTTCAACATTATCGTAGCGGTCGGCGCAAGTGCGCTCAATTGCGCTCCTTTGCGTCCGGCTCCGGTCACAAGACTATTTTCGGGGGGCCCGCACTGGAGCCATTCTGAAGGAGTTCATTGCTCCAAAGGCCGCGTCCCGCACGGCTTTAAGCGCTGGTGCCGGGAGGGGGAGTTGAACCCCCAAGGTGCTAAGCACCGGCGGATTTTGAGTCCGCTGCGTCTGCCAGTTCCGCCATCCCGGCAAAGGAAGGTAAGTGGCTGACGCTCTAAGACTACCGAATCAGTTGGGCGGCTGCAACCCGCGCGGCGCACGATTCTGACGCGAAGATATGGTTAGGGATTCGGGGCCGGAATCCCAGTAAGCAGAGCAGTCTACATGCGCACACGGGCCAGTGGATCAACGCCCGCGGACTTGAGTTGAGGCGCCAAAGACTCCAGGACTTCGAGGAACACCAGCACATCCGGCACCTTATCGGATCTGACGCTGATCGCACTCAGCCATTTTCCCTGCCGTTTGATCTGCAGGTTGCTGCGCACCAGTTCGGCCTTGGTGATCTCCGAGACCGGAATGGAAACGCCCTTCCAGGCGAGAGCTGTCGCCGAGAGTCCGAGGCCGCCGAACTGGACGGTTTCGCCGCGCTGCAGCCGTGCTTTAACGTTCTGCACTATCGGTGGATTGACACGGGTAAGGATGACGCCAATCGCCTCGTCCACTTTTCGGTAATTCGAGTTAACGCTCAGCTTTTTGCCTTCGTGGCTGATCAGTTGCAGGGTGAGCTGCGCCCGTCCTGACTTGCTCGACATGGCCAGCAGGGCGCCCACCAGGCCGAAATGGCCGTACATGTTGATGGGGATAACGCGGTAGCGCGTCTCTTTAATCTGGCTCCAGGCCATTTCCTGCGGCCCGAACACCGATTCGCGGCGCACTCCAGATTGATTGATAATGAGAACGCTCTTGCCCAGAGCAATCCACAAAGCCGCGCCTGCGACCAGCACCCCAACAGACATCCACATGAGAACCGGATGCGACCCGCTATGTGGGTCATCCTGCGCCGCCGCCCACAGACCGGCGAGCACTCCAAGTACCCCCAGGACCACGAAAATACGAAGTGTGTAAGCGGCTCCAAAACGCTGCTCCCCATATGCCATAACTGGAGTGGCCATAATTGCTCCCTGACGGCTGGTGACCGTTCAGGCTATGCTGACGGAAGAATTCAACCCGCGCTAATTACTCCGGTAACCGCTGAACGCGGGGAATCACCATAATGCCGTCCGCACGCAGCCGTGGCTGCGCCGCCGCTCGGCTCCGCCCGTTGCCGTCGCCCGCCCGCGTTGTGTAAGCTGGCTTGCTCCGCGATGTGACGGTCCGTCGCCCGCCAGCTCTATGCCTTTAAAGAGAATTCAGTTTCCCGCCCTCGTTTTTGTTCTAGCGCTCAGCTTCCCGGCGTACCCGCAGGCGAATTCGGCTCCGGCTAGTCCTTCCCAGACAGCAGGGCCCGGCCTGGCGCCCATCCTGCACTACATCTCTGGCGCTTGGGACACACTCACCCGTTCCATGAGCCAGTGTGCCAGCGTGACGGACCCCAAGCTGAAGACCTCTACGGTGGTGTACCTGCCCGCCGACTTCCAGGAACCACCCGGCCTGGAAGCGCTGTCAAAGCAGTGCAAGGTTTCGGTCGAGCATTTGCCCAAGGTGCTCCACAGCCTGGGCGAAATTGACCCGCGCACCATTCAGCCGCAGGGCCTGCTCTTCCTCGATCATCCCTACGTTGTGCCTGGCGGCCGCTTCAACGAAATGTACGGCTGGGACAGCTACTTCATTATCCGCGGACTGCTGCGCGACGGCCGCGTAGACCTGGCCCGCGACATGGTGGAAAATTTCTTCTTCGAAATTGAGCACTATGGCGGCGTGCTCAACGCCAACCGCACTTACTACCTTAGCCGCTCCCAGCCCCCGTTCCTTACCTCCATGATTTTGGGGGTCTACGAAGCCGATAAAGCGGCAAGCAAGAGTAACCAGGCCTGGCTGGAGCGCGGCTATAACGATGCCAGCCGGGATTACCAGCTTTGGGTGCATGAGCCGCACCTGGCCAGCTCTACTGGACTCTCGCGTTATTTCGATTTCGGAACCGGTCCTGCGCCGGAGGAACTGCACAACGACCCCGGCTATTACCGTGCCGTGGCCGGGTATTACCTCCTCCATCCGGCTGCGGCCGGCGGTCACCTATTGATGGAAAAGACGTCCAACCCCGACGCCGGACCGATTTTCACCCTCGCGGTTTGTTCGGGTGAGCAGTTTACCGGTCAGGAGTCGGCGGGCTGCACACACGCAAGCGATTTGCAGCTTACGCCCGACTACTACAAGGCTGACCGCAGCATGCGCGAGTCCGGATTCGACCCCTCTTTCCGCTTCGGCCCCTATGATGCCGACACCCACCACTACGCTCCGGTGTGCCTGAACAGTCTTCTATATAAGACCGAAAAGGATCTGGAGCAGATGGCCACTCTGCTGGGCAAGTCCGCGGAGGCGCGGCAATGGGCCCAGCGCGCTCAGGCCCGCCGCGCTGCCATTAACAAGGACCTGTGGGACCCGCAGCGCGGCATGTTCTTCGACTATGACTTCCAAACGGGCACTCGTTCCACTTACCACTACATCACGACTTTCTATCCGCTATGGTCCGGGTTGGCCACGCCCGAGCAGGCGCGCGCGGTGGAGCGCAACCTGGGCATTTTTGAGCATCCGGGCGGCTTGGCCATGAGTGACCAGCGAACTGGCGTGCAATGGGACCTGCCCTACGGCTGGGCTCCCACTCAGTTGCTCGCCATTGAGGGTCTGCGCCGCTACGGATTCAACGACGACGCCAACCGCCTGAGCTACAAATTCCTCTCCATGGTGGACGAAAACTTCCGCCGCGACGGCACTATCCGGGAAAAATACAATGTGGAGACCCGATCCGACGAGACCAAGGTAGCCGTTGGTTACGAGGCCAACGTGATCGGGTTTGGCTGGACGAACGGCGCCTTTCTGGCCCTGCTGCATGAGTTGCCACAGGATTGGGTACAACGCCTGGAGCGGCTGCCGGCGCGGTCAGCGACGACTCAATGAGTTCGCGGCTAGCCAAATTCGTTTTACTCCTAGCCAGCCTCTCCCTCTTATCATTCGCACAGGGTCCGAAGTTCACGCCTCCCTTCGGGCGCTGGAGGCGGGTTTCCAGCCAGCCGATTCTCCGCCCGCAAGGCAACGGCTTTGAATCTGGCGGCGTGTTTAACCCCGCCGTGGTCAAGGACAAGGGTGGCTTTGTCATGCTCTACCGGGCGCAGGACAAAAACGGCACCTCGCGCCTGGGCTACGCCACCAGCAGCGATGGCGTGCACTTCACCCGGCGCGCCCAGCCGGTGTTCGTTCCGGAAACGGATTATGAAAAAGATGGCGGAGTCGAAGACCCGCGCCTGGTCAAGATCGAGGGCGCCTGGTACCTGACCTATACCGGCTACAACAAGCGCGACGCGCAGCTTTGCCTCGCTACCTCCCGCGATCTGATTCATTGGCAACGGCGCGGCATTCTTCTGCCAGCCTACAAGGGCAAATGGAATGTGAAGTGGACCAAGTCGGGCGCCATCGTCCCCCGCCAGATCGGCGGCAAATGGTGGATGTACTACCTGGGAACGAAGCCCGACAGTACCGACCAGACGGGACTCGCGTGGTCCACCGACCTGCTGCACTGGACCGATGCTCTCCCTGAACCCGTGCTGCCGCGCCGGCCAGGCCAGTTCGATTCTCGCGTGGTGGAGCCGGGGCCGCCGCCGATCATCACACGCGAGGGCATTTTCCTCATCTATAACGGAGCCGACGACCACCTGGTTTACCGCACTGGCTGGGCGCTGTTCGACAAGAGCGATCCCAGCAAAGTCCTGGCCCGCGCTGATGCACCCATCTTTCAACCCGAGGAACAATGGGAGAAGGCCGGCCAAGTGCCCAATGTGGTTTTCGTGGAAGGACTGGTCCGCACAGGCGAGCGCTGGCTCTTCTACTATGGTGGCGCTGACAAATATGTGGGTGTGGCCGAAGCGCAGGCGCGCCAATAGCCCACGCAAGCAAGCACTACTGCTTCGATTCCAGCCGGCTGGCAAACTTCAGCTCGGCGGCTGCCTGCTGCGCGTCACCCAGCGCGCGATACGATTCTCCCAGCAGATGGTGGGCAATGTAGTTGTTGGGGTCCATCTGCAGGGCGTGCTTCAAGGTGCGCACGGCGAGCTGTGGCTCGCCTTTATTCAGGAGCACCTTGCCCATCAGGATGTAGGGTCCGCTGGCGGTCGCATCCAGCCAGATGGAACGCTGAAGCAGGCGTTCCGCATCATCCCACTTCAGCACGCGAGTGTAGGCGTCTGCCAGCTTGTAATAAGTGGGTGCATGGGCGGGGTCGAGCGCCAGTTCCTGTTGGAACTGCTCAATGGACTCCGGAATGCGCGATTTGTAGAGATACAGCTCGCCCAGGAAGTAGTGGGCCAGGGGCAGCCTGGGGTCAATGGCAACCGCTTTTTTGGCGTATTGTTCCGCAATCGGGTCAAATTCCTCGCGCAACAGCATGCGCGCGGCGAACAGGTAGGCCGGAGCCGAGTCCGGCGGAACCCCGTACATGCCCGCGAATGCCTTGCGCGCCTGGTCGTATTGCCGCAGCTGGATATAGCAAATGCCGAGCACGTAACTGGCATCCACGTTGGCCGAGGGATACCAGGAATTAACCTTTTCCAGAAGAGGAACGGCCTGCGACGGCTTGCCGGAAAAATAGTAGGAAAGCCCGAGCAACTGGGTGGCTTCGCCGTCATTGGGATCTTCCTGCAGCGCCGGCTGCAGGTATTGGGCCGCGGTTATGAAATCGCTGTGCTTGTAATAAGCCAGGCCAAACTCGCGATTCAGGCCCTTCATCTTCGGGTCGCGCGCCTGCAGTTGCCGTAGCTGCGCAATGCCCTCGTCGAACTTGCCATGATCAATCTGGGAGCGAGCCTGGGCGAAAGCCGCGGCGGAATCGGCCGCGGCAACCGGCCCGGTGACAGCCTGGGCGGGCGCTGGCGGCGCAGGAATCGCTGAATTGGCGGCCTGGCCCAACAGAGGAAAGAGCAGCAGAAATCCTAAAAACATGGTGCCATCCGATGGTGAAAACATACTACCTCACCTTGCCGCTTCCTGGGCGGACGCCACCGCTTGTTATGTCATGTTTTGCGGCGCCGGCGCCATTTCCGCAAGCTCAGGGCCGGCCCTCGCTAGCGTATCGCCGTTGTTCACGCTGTGGGAAAGGCGATAAAATGCCACGGAAGTTCCGCCGCGCTTTCTGCCGCAGCCGCGCCAATTTTTTTCAGGCTCACACTGTGAATCGTTATCTCGGGATCCTCACTCTCGTAGCGATCTCTGCCGCAGCAGCAACAGTCCTCGTCCCTCAAGACCGAGAGGAAACTCGCGCAGTTGCATCCCCTTCTACGGAGCAGCCGACCTGGGGCGACAATGTAGCGGCCATCCTTTACGCCAACTGCGTGCAATGCCACCAGCCCGGCGGGTCAGGGCCCATGTCGCTGGTCACGTATGAGGAAGCCAGGAGCTATGCACGCCAAATCGCATTTGTCACCCGCAAGCGCATCATGCCGCCCTGGCTGCCCGATCCCAGTGCGGTGACATTCGCCGATCAACTCCGTCTTAGTGACCGGGAAATCGCGCTGCTGTCGCGCTGGGCGGAGCAGGGCGCACCCGCGGGCGATATGGCCCAGGCGCCTACACCTCCCAAACTGGCGGGCGGATGGCAGGGCGGCAAGCCGGACCTGATCCTGCAGGCGCAGCCGGGATACGTGGTGCCCGCGCAAGGCATGGACGTTTACCATAACTTCATCTTTGAAGTCCCCGTCACAAACACCCACTATGTAAGAGCAGTCGAGATCCATCCCGGCAATCCTAAAGTCACTCATCACGCCAATCTCCTGATTGACCGTACCCACTCTGCCCGCCGTATGCGGGCGCGCCATCCTGGTCCCGGGCCAGGTTTTGACGGCATGGATGTGGAAATGGAAAGTGACATCTTCGAACCCGAGGGCCACTTCATTTACTGGAAACCGGGCATTCCCATATGGGCTGAGCCCGATGACATGACCTGGCGACTCTCCCCAGGCACCGACCTGGTCCTCAACATCCATCTCCGGCCTTCAGGCACACCCGTACCCATCCAGCCCACCATCGGGCTCTACTTCTCGGACAAAAAGCCCACGCTCAAGCCCATGCTGTTGCAGCTCGACCGCGACGATGAGCTCAACATTCCTGCCGGGGCCAGCGATTTCCAGGTAGCGGATGATTTGAAGCTGCCGCTCGCGGTGCGCGTCTACGCCGTTTATCCCCATGCCCACTATCTGGGCAAGCGCCTGGCTGCTTATGCCACCCTGCCCGACGGCTCGCGGAAATGGCTGCTGCTGATCCCGCACTGGGACCCGGCCTGGCAGGGCATTTACCGTTACCAGAAGCCCGTGTTCCTGCCCGCCGGCAGCGTGATTTCCATGCGCTACACCTACGACAACTCCGCGCAGAACCCGCGCAATCCGCATCATCCGCCGCGGCGCATCACTGCCGGCAATATGGCCATGGATGAGATGGCGCATCTCTCCCTGCAAGTAGTGACCAGCGCTGCCCCGGGAGGAGGCGACGGTCGCATAGTGCTGCAGGAAGCGCTGATGCTGCACAAGCTGGAGCATGATCCCAACGATTACGCCGCCAACTACAACTTGGGCGCGCTTGAGCTCTCGCGCGGCGAGCCGGCCGAGGCGGTTCCGCATTTTGAACGGGCTGTTGCTCAGCGCCCTGAAAGCGCTGCGGCCCTCAACAGCCTGGGGGCGGCCCTGCTGCAACTGGGACGCAAACAGGATGCGGTGCAGCGCCTGCAGCAGGCGGTCGCGGCTGATCCCGATTATCTTGACGCGCGCTACAATCTCGCCTCCGCCCTCGCCTTCACCGGGCAGTTCGCCGAATCCGCGCGGCAATTCCAGCAGGTCCTGCAACGGCGACCTAACGACGCTGATGCCGAAGCCCGCCTGGGCTCCGTGCTGGCCGCCCAGAAGGATTACGACGCGGCCGAAACCCACCTGCGCCGCGCTCTCAGCCTAGATCCCAACAACCAGGTGGCGAAAGACAACCTTCGTCTGCTGCAGCAGGTACGCAGCCAGAAGAATGGT
>DASSQB010000488.1:0-17394 GCA_035702725.1 Terriglobales bacterium
CGTGCGCACCGCCAGGTGCATTCTGGCCTGCTACAACATGATGATTCCCTACCTGTGCCCGGAGCTGCCCGACAAGCAGAAGGCCGCGCTGCACTACGACGTGAAGGAGCCGTTCATTTACACCCACGTGGCGCTGCGTAACTGGAAGCCGTTCGCCAAGCTGGGCACGCAACAGATCGTAGCGCCCGGCGCTTATCACTCGCTGACCAAGCTGGATTTTCCGGTCAGCATGGGCCAGTACGAGTTTCCGCATCAGCCCGAGGAACCGATGGTGCTCTTCATGCTGCGCTGCCCATGCAAGCCGGGGCTGGCGCGAAAGGCACAATATCGGGCGGGACGCTGGGAACTGATGGCCACGCCCTTCGCCACCTTCGAGCGCAATATTCGCGACCAGTTACAGCGCATGCTGGGCGGGGCGGGATTTGATGCGGCACGCGATATCGCCGGCATTACCGTCAACCGCTGGGCGCATGGCTACGCCTACGAATACAACTCGCTCTCCGACCCCGACTGGCCTGAGGAACAAAGGCCGTGCGTGATTGGGCGACAGAAGTTCGGGCGCATTTCCATCGCCAACTCGGACGCCGGCGCCAGCGCCTACACCGATACTGCCATTGACCAAGCCTGGCGGGCGGTGCGCGAGCAAACCTAGTTTTTCACCACAGAGACACAGAGGCACAGAGAAAGCCCATTCATGGCTTCCGGGTGGAACCGACTATCCTTTGAAAAACTGACGGAATCGGTGACCATCAGTCTAAATCTTCCATATCTCTGTGAACTCTGTGTCCTCTGTGGTTAAAAGGAGGGCGGGCTTTGCGCTTGACAGCACGCCTCATTTACGTACATTCAGTTATATTCATTTTTACTCACTATGAAAGAAGTTCGGCACAAAGCCATTCTGGAACTGCTGCGCGAGAGCCCCATCGGCAGCCAGGATGAATTGCAGCGAGCGTTGGGCAAACGCGGCATCAAGGTGGGGCAGGCGACGCTTTCGCGCGACATTCACGAACTGGAGCTGGTGAAGACGGCGGAAGGGTACGCGCTGCCCTCCGGCGGCACAGCCTCGGAAGCGGCGCTGCCTTCGGCCTCTCGCCTGGTGCGGGAGTTCGTGCTCGACGTGCGCCAGGCACAAAACCTGGTGGTGGTGAAGACCGCTGTAGGGAGCGCCCAACCGGTGGCCGCCGCGCTCGACGGCGAGAACTGGCCGGAGGTGGTGGGCACCATAGCGGGCGACGACGCCATATTGATCGTGGCGGCGAACAACAAGAACGCCGCCCGGCTGGCCCAGCGGGTGCGGGAGTTGCTGGCGTAATCTCGCGAAGCGAGCTGCTGCCGCCGCCGCTCTTTCAGTGAACCTCCCAGAGCGATCAAAATCCTCCGTACCCACCTTTGGGCTTGACAGGCCACCTCATTTCCGTACAATCGAGTGAATATTTATCCAGAACTATTCATCTTTATTCATTATGAGAAAAGCTGGCCAGGCTGTCGCGGGATCCCATTTTGCCGGCGGCGAAGCACAACAGAGACGCCGGCGGTCCCGTGCTGCGCCTGCGGGAGCCGCGGGCCTGATGGCGGCAGAGATACAAACCGCGGTTTTGGGCGCCAGCGGATATGCCGGTATGGAGCTGGCTGGCCTGCTGAGCAGGCATCCCCGCGTGGGCGCGTCCCTGCTATTTCGCCGCGAGGCGGAAGGTAATGGCGCGGACATGGCGCCTCCTCTGAACGGGAACTCGCGCCCGCTGCAGCCGTTCTCCTGGGAGGCAGTGGAGAAAGGCCAAGTGGATGTGCTCTTCCTGGCCACGCCCCATGAGGTGTCGCGCACGCTGGCACCGGAGGCAGTGGAGCGCGGCATTCGGGTAATTGACTTGAGCGGCGCGTGGCGGCTGAAGCGGGAGGAGCACCGGGCGATCTACGGCTTCTGCGATTCCGACCCACAGAAGACGGCCCGTCTGACCGATACCGCGGTTTACGGCCTGCCGGAGCTGAATAGCGAGCGCATTGCGGGGGCGCAGCTGGTGGCCAATCCTGGCTGTTACGCCACCTCGGTGATTCTGGCTTTGGCCCCTCTGCTGCGCGCAGGTGTGGTGGATCGCGAGCGCGGCATCATTTCCGACTCCAAGTCCGGCGTTTCGGGCGCGGGCAAGGAGCCGAACGCGCGCACGCATTTTGTATCCGTGGCGGACAATCTCTCCGCTTATTCGGTTTTTGGCCACCGTCACGTCGGAGAGATCGTGGAGCAGCTGGGGCTGGAGCCGGCGGAATTCACCTTCACCCCCCACCTGCTGCCCATCCCGCGCGGCATCCTCTCCACCATTTACCTGCGGCTGCGGCAGCCCGCAACCGCCAACCAAGTGGAGGCTTGTTTCCGCGAATTCTATGCAGGGGCGCCATGGGTGCGCGTATTTGCCCCGCCGCAGCTGCCGCAAATCCAGTTTTCGCTGCACAGCAATTACTGCGACATCGGTTTTTGCCTGGCTCCGGATGGTCAGCGGCTGGTGGTGATTTCCTGCGTGGATAACCTGATGAAAGGCGCGGCCGGGCAGGCAGTGCAGAACATGAACCTGATGTTCGGCTGGAACGAGAAAGAGGGCTTGAATTGAAGGTTGTGATCAAGATTGGGGGCGCGGCGCTGGAGAACGAGGCGACTCTGCGAAGTTGTGCCCGCGCTGTAGTGGAACTGGCCCGCGACGGCCACAAAATCGCCGTTGTGCACGGCGGCGGCTCCACCCTGACCCGCACCTTGCAACACCTCGGAAAACAGAGCTCATTCGTGAACGGCCTGCGCGTTACCGACGCGGAAACGCGCGACGTAGCGTTGATGGTGCTGGCGGGCATAGTGAATAAAAAAGTGGTGGCGGCCATCAGCGCCAGCGGGCAGCCAGCGGTCGGGCTGTGTGGCGGCGATGGCATGAGTTTTCGCGCCCGCAAGAAAGAAAACAGCAGCTGCGACCTCGGCTATGTGGGCGAGATTGCCGCGGTGGAGTGCCGCTGGCTGGAGGCGATCTGGTCGCAGGGCGGCATTCCGGTGATCGCCAGCGTGGCCCTGGGTTCGGACCGCGAGTACTACAACATCAACGCCGACCAGATGGCGGCAGCGTGCGCCGTGGCCTGCCAGGCCAACTTGCTAATTTTTCTCACCGATGTGCCGGGAGTCAAAGGCGCGGACGGGACGGTCATTCACTGGCTGGATGTAAAGCAGGTGCCGGAACTGGTGAAGCAGTCGGTGGTCGCGGGGGGCATGCTGCCCAAGCTCGAGGCCTGCGGACAGGCGCTGAAACGCGGCGTGGGGCGGGTGCGGATTCTGCCGGCAGCACAGGCTGAGGTGCTGGGGCAGTTTTATTTTTCGAAAGTGGAATGGGGGACTGAGGTGATTGGAGCATGACAGCAGCGGGCGACGTGATAGCACGCGCGAGATCCTTCGGGCCTGAAAGCCCTCAGGATGACGCCAACAATCAAAACGAAGCTAAAAGGGAGTAGGCCATGAGCAGTCAAGCAATCAACGCGACCAGGGTAACGCCGGCGGGGACGCCACCGGCGACTACAACATTCTGGCCGCGCGACCTGGTGTCGGTGCGCGATCTGTCGCCGCAAGAAGTGCGGGCAGTGCTGGACCTGGGCAGCCTGATCAAGCAGCGGCCGTCGGATTTTCGCGGAGCGCTCGCGGGCAAACAGATGGTGCTGTTTTTCGAGAAGCCGTCACTGCGCACCCGCCTGACGTTCGAGGCTGGCATGGCCAGCCTGGGCGGCATTTCCTTTTTCGTGGACCAGACCGCGAGCCGCCTGGGCGCGCGCGAGTCGCTGAGCGACATCGCCCACAACCTGGAGCGCTGGGTGGATGTAGTCGTGCTGCGCACCTTCGATCACGCCACGGTGGAAACGCTGGCGGCGCACGCCTGCATTCCCGTAGTCAACGCGCTGAGTGACGTGGAGCACCCCTGCCAGGCTCTGGCCGATTACTTCACGCTGCAGGAACGCTTTGGCGACCTGCGCAAGATCAGCCTGGCTTATGTCGGGGACGGCAACAACGTGGCCCACTCGCTTCTGCTCACCTGCGCCTGCCTGGGCTCAACCATCCGCATGGCCAACCCCCCGGGTTACGAACCGGCGGCCCAGGTAGTAGCAGACGCCCACGCGATCGCCCGGGAGACCGGCGCCAGAATTGAGCTTGGCTCCGATCCCGCGGCAGCGGTGCGAGGCGCCGACGCGGTTTACACCGACGTGTGGGCCAGCATGGGGCAGGAGCAGGAAGCGGGAGAACGCGCGGCGATTTTTGCTCCCTACCAGGTGAATGAAGACCTGATGCACGCAGCCGCGGAGCACGCCGTCTTCATGCATTGCCTTCCGGCGCACCGCGGCTCCGAAGTCACCGACGCGGTGATTGACTCGCCCCGCGCCGTGGTTTTCGACCAGGCGGAGAACCGCCTGCACGTGCAGAAAGCCATTCTGTTATTGCTGCTGGGCGGCGGCATGAGCCGCCTTCCCGGGAGGAGCGCGCATGCCTGAAAAAGTGGTGCTGGCCTATTCCGGCGGCCTGGATACCTCCATCATCATTCCCTGGCTGAAGGAGAACTACGCTTACGACGTAATTGCCATGGTGGGCGACGTCGGCCAGGGTGACGACATCGAGGCGGTGGTCGAAAAAGCCTATGCCACCGGGGCCAGCAAGGTGGTGGTGGAAGATCTGCGTGAGGAATTCCTCACCGGCTACGTCTTCCCTGCCCTGAAGGCGGGCGCGGTGTATGAGCACAAGTACCTGCTGGGCACTTCGCTGGCCCGGCCGGTTATTGCCAAGCACCAGGTAGAAGTGGCGTTGCGCGAAGGCGCGACGGCGCTGGCCCACGGCTGCACCGGCAAAGGCAACGACCAGGTGCGTTTCGAGCTGGCCTACCAGGCGCTGGCGCCGCAACTGAAGGTGATCGCGCCGTGGCGGGAGTGGGAGCTGAAGTCGCGCGAGGATTGCCTGGACTACGCCGAGCAGCACGGGATTCCGGTGGCCGCCAGCCGGGAGAAGATTCACAGCCGCGACCGCAATTTGTGGCACATCTCCCACGAGGGCGGCGAACTGGAGGATGCCGGCAACCCTCCCCTGCCCACCACCTGGCAGCTTACCCGCTCCCCGCAAGAAGCGCCCGACCGCGAAGAGCAGGTAGAAGTTGGCTTCGAAAAGGGCGTGCCGGTGTCGGTGAACGGGATGGATATGGACCCGGTGTCGCTGCAGGAGCTGCTGAATGAAATTGGCGGGCGCAACGCCATCGGCCGCATTGACCTGGTGGAAAACCGCTTCGTGGGCATCAAGTCGCGCGGGTGTTACGAAACGCCGGGCGGAACGCTGCTGCTGACTGCGCACCGCGAACTCGAGGCACTCTGCCTGGAGCGCGACCTGATGCACTTCAAGCAGCAGATCGCGCTGAAATATGCCGAAATGGTCTACTTCGGGCTGTGGTTCACGCCGCTGCGCGAGGCGCTGGACGCGTTCGTGGAGAACACGCAAAAGGATGTTACGGGCAGCGCGACCCTGAGCCTCTACAAGGGGAATATCGCCGTCGCCAGCCGCCACTCGGAACACTCGCTCTACCGCACCGATCTGGCGGCCTTCACCATGGGCGACAGTTACGACCAGAAAGACGCCGCCGGCTTCATCCGCATCCTGGGACTGCCGGCACGGTCGCGCAGCCAGGCGCGGATGGAGGTGGCGAAGTGAAAATGTGGTCGGGGCGCTTCCGCCAACCGTTGGATGCGGGATTCGAACGCTGGCAGCGGTCGTTCCCCTTTGACCAGCGGCTGCTGGCGCAGGAAGTGGCCGCCAGCCGCGTGCACGCCGAGGCCCTGCAGAAGGCGGGCATGATTTCCGCGAACGAGCTTAAGGCCATCACGGAGGGACTGGCACAGATGGTGGAGGAGGCCGCTGCCTCGCCAGCGTTCCTGGAGGACGATGGCGCCGAAGACGTGCACCACTTCGTGGAGAAAAGGCTGGTCGAACTGATCGGCGAAACCGGCTACAAACTGCATAGCGGGCGCAGCCGTAATGAACAAATTGCCACCGACCTGCGTTTGTACGTCGTACACGCCATTGACCAGACACGGGGCCGCCTCGGCGAATTGGTCGGAGTCCTGCTGGAACGGGCGGAGCAGGCGGGCGGCGCTGCCATGCCTGCCTATACCCACCTGCAGCGGGCAGAGCCGGTGCTGGTGGCGCACTGGCTGCTGGCTTACACGGAAATGCTGTTTCGCGATCTGGAACGCCTGGCTGACTGCCGCAAGCGCGCAAACCTGTGTCCGCTAGGCTCGGGCGCCGTGGCCGGAGCCACGCTCTCTCTCGACCGGTGCAACATGGCAGAGCAGCTCGGCTTTGAGGCGCCCACCAACAACAGCCTCGATGCCACCACCGACCGTGATTTCATGCTGGAGTTTGTGCACACCCTGCTTCTGCTGAGCCTGCACCTGAGCCGCTGGGCAGAGGAGATGCTGCTGTTCTCCACGCAGGAATACGGGTTTATCGCGCTGCCGGAAAAATATTCCACCGGCAGCAGCGCTATGCCGCAAAAGAAAAATCCCGACCTGCTGGAGCTGGCGCGCGGCAAAGCCGGTCGAATCGCGGGCGACTTCAATGCGCTGGTGCTGGTTCTGAAGGGCCTGCCTTTGGCCTATAACAAGGACCTGCAGGAAACACAGGAGCCGCTGTTCGATGCCGCAGAGACGATGTTGTCCCTGCTGCCGCTGGTGGCCGGCTGGATGCAGGAAGTTGAGTTCAAGTACACGCGGATGCAGGAGGCGGCGCAGTCGGGCTCACTCAATGCCTGGGCCGCGGCCACGTACCTCGCCGAGCGGGGCGTGCCCTTCCGCCTGGCACACGAAAAAGTCGGGAACGCGGTGCGCCTCTGCCTGGAAAAGGGCTGCGAGTTGCAGGAGCTTTCGCTGGAAGAGCTGCGGCAGTTCAGCTCCGAGTTTGAGCAGGATATTTACTCGCGGCTTTCAGTGGAGAGCGTTCTGGCGCTTCATGATGTGCATGGCGGCACGGCGCCGGCGCGGGTGAAGCAGGCCATCGGCGAGGGCAAGCGCAAACTGGCGGCGGTGCGCGAGGAGGCTCATGCGCACGCGTGACGCGGTGCTGGCCGACGCGCAGGCCATTTACGACCTGATCAGCACCTACTCTGGCGACGGCACGCTTCTGCCCAGGCGGTTGGCGGAAATCTGCGAAAACATCCGCGACTTTGTGGTGGCGGAGGAGGCGGGGCAGATCATCGGCTGCGGGGCGCTGCACCTATACGGGCCGCACCTGGCGGAGGTTCGCTCGGTGGCGGTGTACCCGCATAATCGCGGCAGCGGAGCCGGCAAGCAGGTGGTGGATGCGCTGCTACGCGAGGCCGAGCGCCACCGTGTGAGCTGCGTGTGCCTGTTCACCCGCATCCCGGAATTCTTCTCCCGCATGGGCTTTGCGGTGGCAGAGCGCGAGCACCTGCCGGATAAAGTCTACAAAGATTGCTGCAATTGCCCGCGCCTGCACTCCTGCGACGAGGTGGCCATGGTGCGCGGGCAGGCGCCGAAGTTCGCCATCCTGCCGAGACCGATTATGACGGCCCAGTTTCCAGTTGCCATTCGGCCGATAGAGGGGGAATAGAAGGTTTCAAGGTTTCAAGGTTCAGTTTCGCGTTTCAAGTTTCAAAGTTTCGAGAGCGAGGTGCAGGTTGCCCTCGCCTGGAACGGGAGTGGCTCCGGCTTGGGTAGCTACCCAGGCGCCGACCCGATTGGCAGCTTCATTCATCTCTTCAAGTGGTGAGCCGCGCAGGCAATGGTGAACAAGTGTTGCGGTAAAAGCGTCGCCGGCGCCAACCGTATCCGCCACCGAAACGCGAAACCCGGGATGCTCGGCCGCGCCCTCCCTTCCGACCAGCAGGCTGCCACAACTGCCGCGAGTGACGCAGACCAGCTTCGCCTTGGAGGCGTGGAGCAGAGCCTCGGCCGTGCTTTGCTCGCCCCTGAAAAAAATTCCCAAAAGCTCGGCCAGCACGGGTAGTTCATCGTGGTTAAGCTTGATGACATCGGCCAGAGGCAACGATGCCTCGAGCACGTCCCGGGAATAAAAAGGCGCGCGCAGGTTGACGTCGAAAACGCGCAAGGTTTGTGGCCGGGTTGAGCGCAGGAACTGGTGAATGGTTTCGCGGCTGGCCGGTGAACGCTGGGCCAGCGACCCGAAGCAAACCGCATCGGCTTCCTCCGCCAGCTTCTTCCACGCAGGCGTCCATTGCAGGAAGTCCCAGGCCACTGGGCGCGCAATTTCAAATTGCGGTTGCCCGGCCGCATCCACCCGCACCTCAACTGTTCCGGTCGCGTAGGTGGTGTCGGTTTGCAGGTATTCAGTCGAGGAGCCAAGCTGGTGAAGCCTGCCCGCGGCTTGCTGCCCCAGGTCGTCGTTGCCCACCCGGCTGGCCACAACGCCCCGATCGCCGAGCAAGTTGGCGAAGTAGGCAAAATTGGCCGGCGCGCCCCCCAGCTGGCGCCCGCCGGGCAGCAGGTCCCATAGAAGTTCGCCCAGGCCTACGATGGTGCGTTTTCGATTCATGCCCGGAGGCGGCAGCGGCTAGAAGTCTTGTACCTCGGGTTTGATGTTATACCTGCCTTCGGGCGCAATCTCCAGCAGCTGGCCGCGCGAGAGATACGGCTTGAGCGCCGCGGGATTGCGCCACTCCAGGCTCCAGCCGTTATCAACCGCAACCAGTGTGTACTTACCCGGAACGATGGAAGGCAAGGTGAATGTGCCATCGCTATCGCTCTGGTCCGCGCGGAACAGCGGCTGGTTGTTGACGGGATCCCGCGGAACCAGCACAACCAGCGCGCCGGAAACAGGTTTGCCGCCACGCACGGCGGTGCCCTTCACCTGGGCGACACCGCGTGACATCACCACCTGCAGCACGACCGGATCGGAGCCAGTGATCTTTAGAGATCGTCCAGCAACACTGGCCCCGGTTGCGGTAAGGCGGGCGATGTAAAATCCCTGGGCAGAACTGGAAACCACCTCGTAGTCGCCAGGAGCGACGGGAGGCTCAAAAGCGAATTCACCCCGCGGCGAAATGTTGGCCCGGAAGGCCTGCTGCGAATGTTTGCGGATAAGAACGACTCTAAGATATTCGGGAACCTTAGTAGCCGGAACGAAGCGGGCCATGCCGGTGACTGAAGCGGAAACAGTGGGCTCGCTCAAGTCAATTTCCTCATTTTTGCCAGCGTCCACCTTGATTTCCTTGTCAACGTCCTGCTCTCCGGGTCTGCGCGGATAAAACAGCTGCATTTCATAACTGCCAGGTGGGACTCCAGTGGATTCAAAAATACCGGGTGCAACCTTTTGGAACTGGGTTGGCACGGAGATGGTACTTCCTTGCGAGACCTCTCCCGACAGCGTGGCACCGAATCCGGAGACCGAAGTGTCGCCAATGTGCAGCCTGATGTGTTGCGCCGGCACCGCGGTAAGGCTGATGTCGGCAGTGGTTCGTTCGCCAGCCTGCAAGTCAATGGGGGTGGCATCATCAAAATTGGGCGCTTCCTGGTAGTAGGTGACGGGGTAAGCAACATCGAGAGCAGAATCAGCGGGCGTTGCGGGCAATTTGCCTGCTGACTCTACCCATGTCATGGGAGAAGTCGCGTACCAAGGCTGGGTGTTAACCGCGACAAAATACCTTCCCGGCAGCAGGCGACTGAAGTGGTAATGGCCTTGATCGTCGGTCTGAACGGAGTTCCCCATGCCCGTTTCCCACTGGCCGTTGAGCAAAAACTGGTGGAGGAGCACGACTTGAGCGTCGCGCACAGGATCGCCAGTCTCATCCACCACGGTGCCGGAGATGATGCCTTCCGGCTGCAGGCGGAATAGCACGTCGGGCAACTCCAGGCCCGGCCCCACTGCGATAGCAGTAGAAAAGCCGCCGTGCTGTTGATACACCTGAGAAACAAATCCTCTGTGTTGTGCCTGCAAAACATACTTACCAGCGCTAAGCCCATTAAATCGGAAACGGCCGTCATTGCCAGTGAGCGCCTGCTGGACGTTTTCGGGATCGATGGGGGAGGCGACAATAACGTTCGCCCCGACCAGCGGCCGGCCATCCGCGGCACTAATAATCCTGCCGGCAATCTGCCAATCTCCGTCCTGCGGCACAGGGGCGCGCATCTGCTGAGCTGCCAGGCCTGCGCTTAGAGCCAGCAAAAGCACAGCCAGTCGAATGGGGCTGTACTGGGGCATCATCGGTGTATCACATCCACGTTGACCGTCTTAGCATCCCTGGATCCAAGGGTCACACGGATTGCCTCAGAGAAATAGTCACGCAGCGCATCTCGGTTCGCGTACTCGAGCGCTTCCATGTTGTTGAAGGCGAGCACAATGTAGTCGCCGGGCGGGAGGTTGTCGATTTGGAATGCGCCCAGGCGGTCGGATACCAGGAGCTGGGGCATACGCAGGGGTTCATCCTGCATGACCAGCAGCACCGACGCCGATGCGGGGTTGCCATCGGAGCGCACTACGCCAGCCAGGCTGGCGCCGTCATCCCGCAGCGTAATTCGAATCGGCGCAACCGGGTTGCCTGAACCTATGGCCAGCGGTTCGCTAAACAGATCGACGCTGCCGCTGGCCGCCGATTCTACATACCAGCCTCCTTGAGGCTGGACATCAACGTAATAGCGTCCCGGCGGCACAAAAGACAAAACCACTCCTGGCTCAACGTTTTCTTGCCCTGGCTGGGGCCCCTGGCTGAAATAGTTCTGCTCGTCATCGTCGGTTGACGACAGTTGCACCTGAACAGGAGGCTGGTTTCCAACCAGAGAGGAGCCACTGAATTCCGTCTGTACTACGACTGGAATCGAAGCGCTTGGAGCCATGGAAACCACAACGTCTATAAGGTTGCTCGAGACGGTTACGGCTTTTTTGCCGAATAGAGGATGGCCACTTTCGTCACTCCCTGTGGCCATGATGGTGTAGGAGCCCGCAGGTACGACCGGGGCAATAAAGGTTGCGGTCGCAAAATCCATATCCACCGGCAGTTCGGAATTCCGGTCAGCGCTATCGATGATCTGAAACCTGTTGACGTGGGCTCCGGGGTACAACGCGGCCCGGCCCGACACCTGAAATACTGAAATACGATGTAGAGAGAAGTCCGTCTGCACCTTTTGCCCCGCCGCCACCTGGATGGGAGTGGCCGCGCTGAACCGTCGCACTCCCGGGAAATAACTGCTGGGATAGCCGCTGTGGCGGGCAGACAAGGACATCCGCCTGGGTCCATGATCTTGGACCTCCCCTGCCTGCAAGTAGTATGTGCCTGGCAGAAGGCCAAAGATGCGGAAGTAGCCATCTTCGTCGGTGGACTGGCCGCCCATCTGCCGCAACCGCCGCCGCCCGTTAAACACCCGCCAGGCCCGCGCCTGCATAAACACACCTTCCATGGGTTCGCCGGCTTCATTCGTAAGATGACCAAAGATGATGCCTTCGGGAATCAGCTTGACAACGAGCTCCGGGGTCTTGGGTCCAAGGTCAACCATCGTCGAGGTGCCATCTCTGGTTTCCTCGTTGGAGAAACCCGGCTTTTGAACTCCGATGTAAATTTGTCCCGCGAGTAGACCGCTGAATTCGAACTGTCCTTGGGAGTCGGTGAGCTGAGCGTAGGTACCGGCAGAGACCCGGGCGCGCCGGATCGGCTCACCAGTGACGGAATTAATCACGGTGCCCCGCAGGGTGTAGGTGGGCTGATCAGAAGGTCGGATCGTCTGGCCTTTACTTTGCCCAGCAATCCAGACAGCGGCGAACAGCATCCAGCTCACACTCAAGGCCTTGAGGAGGCTGGGGCAGGGCCGAAGGCAAGACACGGCCGCCATGGGGTAACACGTTAGTTCAGAAGAAAGACAAAGGCAAGGGCGTTCAGTTTCTACAATACGAACGGCGCAGTACCCACCCCCGGTAGTGTCCTTTGGGACAAGGGTGGTGGGACTGGCCGGTTGGACGATGCACCCGGGCCGTCGGTCACCTTGAAGAAAGCGGTGGCGAGGACGATGCTATGAGTTGCTCCCGAGCCGAGACCGCTCGGTCGTGCGCCCGGCAAATTGCCGGAGTGACATTCCTTATGGGGGCTTACATGAAGAAGCTTCTGCTCGCGCTTTGGGCGGATGATACGGCCAGTGACGTTCCCGAATACGCTGTGGCCGTGGTAGTGCTGACCGCCATCCTGGTAGTGATGAGATCCCTGAACATTCACGGCAGCGATCTGTTGGCCGATATGGGAATCAAGACTGCGGGAGTGGCACGATAATCCCGCGCGAGGCGGGATGGTTTTGGACCGGGCTTTAGGAGTGCCTCGACGTGGCCACCCTGCCTGCCTTCAGGACTTCCCACTCAGCTGCCAGAACAGGAAGCTGAGCTCGTCGGTATCGTCGTCAATCTGCTTGCCCACCGGACGCCCCTCGGAGTGCCCCTCGGTGGTGTCATAGTGCAGCAGGACGGGATACCCAGAGGCGTTGGCCCACTGCATCAGGGCGGTCATTTTGCGGGCGTGCAGGGGCGCAACCCGGGTATCGGAATCGCCCGTCTCAAAGAGCACCGCCGGGTATTTTCTTCCCTTTTCGACATGCTGGTACGGCGAGTAGGCATAGATATACCTGAACTGTTCGGCGTCATCAGCTGAACCGTACTCCGGAATCCAGAAGCGAGCCACCAGAAATTTCTGGTAGCGCAGCATGTCGAGCAGCGGATAGCCGCAAATGATGGCGCGGTAAAGGTCGGGACGCTGGGTCATGGCCGCGCCCATGAGCAAACCGCCGTTACTGCGGCCTTCAATGGCGAGCCGGGAGGGATTGGTGTAGTGGTTCTGGATGAGCCACTCGGCGGCGGCGAAGAAATCATCGAACACATTCTGCTTTTTCTCCCGCATGCCGGCGTGATGCCACTGTTCGCCGAACTCTCCGCCTCCGCGCAGGTTGGGGAGGGCAAAGACACCGCCGTGCTCTACCCACACCACCGCTTCCGGTGAGAAGCGCGGAGCCATGCTGATGTCGAAGCCGCCGTAGGCCGTCATCAGTACCGGGTTTGAGCCGTCCAGCTTCAACCCTTTCTGAGAAAGCAGGAACATGGGCACACGGGTGCCGTCCTTGGAGCGGTACCACACCTGCTTCAGGTCGAACTTGCTGCTGTCCACGGGAACGTTCTCCCGTGCCCACTCCGACTTGCTGGCGGCCGCAAGGTCATAGCGGTAGATGGTGGGCGGCACGTGGAAGGAGCTGAAATCGAAGAAAGCTTCCCTGCCCCGCCAATGGCCGCTCATGCGGCTCACCGTGCCGAGAGTGGGAAAAGTGATCTCCCCGGCGGGCTTGCCATCAGGCTGGAAAACACGAATGCGCGAACCTACATCGTGCAAGTACTTCACCAGCAGTTTGCCGCCGGCAGCGTCGAAATCGTCAATCACGTCGGCGGCCTGGGGCACCACTTCGCGCCAGTGCTCCTGCTCGGGGCGCACCAGGTCAATGTCGAGCACGCGCCCGTTCTCCGCCTTCCAATTCGTCCAGACATAAAGATGATTGCCGCCGGGCGAAGCAAAAAAACGGGCGTTGATGCCTTGGATCACGGGGCTGATTGGTCCTTGGTGGGCCAGGTCGCGGACAAAAACCTCGGTCTTATCGGCGGCCGCACCGTACAGAACGTGCAGGAGAAGATAGCGGCCATCTTCCGTGACCTGCGCCAGAATAATGTTGGAAGGCCCGTAACTCTTGCCGAACACTTCGACGTCGTGAGCGGCGGCAGTCCCCAGCTTGTGAAAACGCACATGCGGGGCGTCCTTGCCCATCATCGAGTAGTAGAAGCCATTCTTATCCGGGAGAAATGAAAGATTGAAATAGCGCGCCGCGGGCAGCACGTCGGGCAATTGCTTGCGCGTGCTGACGTCGAGCAGGTGAATTTCGGTTTCATCGGCGCCGCCACGGCGAATACCGTAAGCCAAAAGGCTGCCATCCGGCGTTACCCCGCGAATATCCACGCTGACGCTGTGATCGGCGCTCATGGGGTGTGGATCCACCAGAACCTCATCTTTTCCGCTGGCTCCCTGGCGCGTGTAGATGACGAACAAATCCTGATCAGCGCGGCGGCGCAGGAAGAAATAGCGCCCGTTGCGCTCCATGGGCACCTGGATGCTATCCACCTTCATCAATTCGCCCAGGCGGCGGGAAATCTGGCCGCGTCCCGCAAGCCTGCCGAGAATGGAACGGGAGTAGGTATTCTGTGCGTTGATCCAGGCGCGCGTCTGCGGGCTGTTCTGGTCTTCCAGCCAGCGGTAAGGATCGTGAATGGAGACGCCGTGCATCACGTCCACTACGTCATTGCGGCGGCTGGGAGGCGGGGCGGACTGCTGCGCGAAGAGCGGAAGAATGTAAAGGCTGAGGACGGCAAGCATGCACAGGTGGCGTTTCATCGGGACCTCAGGAGAAGCGCGATTCTGTGTCCTCAGTTGCCGGTTTGTCAACTTTACGCCCCGTGGGGCACGCGCCCGGCGACTTACAATAGATGCTTCGTATTGGGAGCATAGAAATGGAAGCAATCAAGCGAACGCTGGGCAAAGCTGGACCGGAAGTGCCGGCCATCGGTCTTGGCTGCATGGTGCTTTCGGGTACCTACGGACCGGCGGAAGAAAAGGAATCGCTGGCCACGCTCGACCGGGCGCTGGAGCTGGGCTGCAACTTCTGGGATACCGCCGACGTCTATGGCCGGGGCCACAACGAGGAACTGGTGGGCCGCGCTTTGAAGGGGCGGAGCGAACGGGTAGTGCTGGCCACCAAGTGCGGGTTCGTATGGACCGACACCAAGGACGAGGCCCGCATTGACGGCAGTCCGCAACACATTCGGGCTGCCTGCGAAGCCAGCCTGCGGCGGCTAGGTGTGGACGTGATTGACCTCTACTACCTGCACCGGCTCGACCCCAAGGTGCCCATCGAGGAGTCGGTGGGGGCGATGGCGGAACTGGTGCGCAGCGGGCAGGTGCGGCACATCGGCTTGTCGGAGGTCTCGGCCAACACCCTGCGACGGGCGGCCAAGGTGCATCCCATCGCCGCTCTGCAATCAGAATATTCTTTGTGGACGCGCGACCCGGAAGGCGCCATATTCCAGGCTTGTCGCGAGCTGGGCGTCTGCTTTGTGGCCTTCAGCCCGGTAGGACGGGGATTTCTCGCTGGTGCAGTCAGCCAACCAGAGTTCGCAGCCAGCGATTTCCGGCGCAATGTGCCGCGGCTGGTGGGCGAGAACTTCCAACGCAACCTGCGGCTGGTGGAGAAGATTCGCCAGCTGGCGGCGGAAAAGCGCTGTACTCCAGCGCAACTCGCCTTGGCTTGGGTGATTGCCCAAGGTGATTTCATCTTCGCCATCCCGGGGACGCGGCGCCGCGATCACCTGGAAGAAGACTGGCGCGCGCAGCAGGTGCGGCTGACGCCGGTTGACCTGGCGCGGATTCGCGAAGACCTGCCTGAGTCAGCCATCGCGGGCGAGCGCTACACTCCCGAGGTGATGGCGCGAGTGGACCGGTCGTGAACCTCACATCTGGTAAGTTGATGGCATGAGCATTTCGGCCCTGCGGATGCTTATTCCGATCCTGTTCCTGATTACGCTCTATCTGTCGCAGCGCTACTGGCTGCGCAGCGCGCGACGGGCGATTGCGGGGGTGCGGCAGCCGGGCTGGCGCGCCCTGATGCGCACGCTATGGAACACAACCGGCATTCTGCTGCTCTTTGCGGTGGTGGAGCGTTTCGCGGCTTTCGGTAAGGGCGGCTGGCCTACACCCACAATTTCGCGCTGGTCTTCTGAGTTCCTGGCGCTCTGGTTTACCTGGTCCATCTTTGGCTATCTGGCCATTTGCCTGGTGCGCGCCATTGACCGGCTGTGGATTACGGGCACATCTCTGGTGGGAAATCCGCCCACAGCTTTGCCGGCCAACGACGCGCCACCCGACCCGCAGCGCCGCTACTTCCTCCGTGCCGCCACCTACGTGGCGGGCGCGCTGCCGCTGGCAGGAGCGCTCTATGGCTTTGCCATCGAGCGTTTCGATTTTGAAGTGTTCCGCGTGGATGTACCCATCGCGGGCCTCCCGCCTGGGCTCGATGGGTTGCGCATCCTGCAACTTAGCGACATCCACGCCAGTAACTACATGCCGATTGGTGAGGTTCGGCGCATTGTAGACAAAGCGCAACAGCAAACCTGCGACGTGATCATGATTACCGGAGACCTGCTCACCGGGCAGGGTGATCCGCTGGCTGCCTGCGTTGCCGAACTCGGGCGTCTCCGCGCGCCGCTGGGCGTGTGGGGCTGCAACGGGAATCATGAAATCTACACCGATACCGAGGATGAGGCTGCGTTGCTCTTTCGCCGGCACGGCATGACTATGCTGCGCCAGGAAAACGCAGAACTCGTTTGGCGAGGGGCGAAATTCAATTTGATAGGCGTGGATTATCAGCGGCAGCACTGGTTCCGGAGCCAGAGTCCTCCCATGCTGGAAGGGGTGGAAGCCCTGGTGCGCCAGGATATGCCCAACATCCTGCTCTCCCACAATCCCAACGCCTTTCTTCGCGCCAGCGAGCTGGGCATTGACCTGATGCTGGCCGGGCACACCCACGGCGGGCAGGTGCAGGTGGAAATCCTCGATCACCGCATCAGCCCCGCGCGCTTCATTACCAAATACATTGCCGGCCTTTATCAGCGGCCGATGACAGGAGATGCGGCCTCAATTTCCAGCAAGCGCTATGCTTCCGTGTATGTAAGCCGCGGCTTGGGTACCATCGGCACGCCGCTGCGCCTGGGCGTGCCGCCGGAGATCACGGTGCTGACGCTGCGCAGAGCCGGGTGACCAGCCAGTGATAAAAAAGCTTTATCAATACGTATAATGCAGCCATACTGGGCTGGCCCTCTGGTAAGCACATGGAACTGGACCAGGTCGAAACCTTTCTGGCAGTAGCGACGTTTGGCGGCTTTCACCGGGCCGCGGAAGCGCTCCGCGTCACCCAGCCGGCGGTTAGCGCGCGCATCAAGGCACTGGAACAATCGCTGGGGGTGCCGTTGTTCGAGCGCGGCGGGCCGGAACTGTTGCTTTCGCCGGCAGGCCGCGCCTTGCGCCCGCACGCGGAGCAATTGCTGCGTGCCGCCGCACTGGCGCGGCAGGCGGTTCACGAATTGCGTCCATTGACCGGAGGTGCCCTGCAGGTCGCGGCTGGCCTCTCTATTTGCCAGTACTTCCTGCCCGACGTGCTTAAGCGCTTCCAGGAAGCCCACCCCAAGATCATGGTGACGGTGCGTTCCGGGCACTCCAAGGAGGTTCTGGAACTGGTGCTGAGCGGAGAAGCCGAGATCGGCATCGCCCGGTCGCTGCATCACCCGGAACTGGAAACGCTGAGCCTGCG